>CAZHGH010000029.1:0-33648 GCA_964531205.1 uncultured bacterium | reverse complement strand
CGTCACGTGAGTTTGGCGCAGATATCTTCTCGCTCAGCGAGCGATTTGTAACGGTTATTGCGCTGAGATTTTTTGGTTCCGGTTGGTGAGGATATAGATCTTGTCGGCGTGACGCATGCCGAGCGCCTTCTGATCGTAAATTATGCCGACATATTGTCCGGTTTTGACGTTCTTCATCTGATACGTCGTTTTGCCGTCACCGGAAAAGACCTGATCGAATTTTGGCGTGAGAATAAAGCTGAGCGACTGTTTCGTCTTAGGGTTGTAAACTTTAATGTTTGCGGTTGAGACGTGCACGACCTCACCGTAGAAGGTGCTGGCCGCGAGGGCCAATTGCGGTAAGGTTACCGCGGCGATAAAGGCGAGCGAAGCAGCAATACCGGGTAAACGCATGGCAGCCATCCTTTCATCCTGAGAGTGGTCTCATTATGCCCAACGGCGAAAGCATCAGGCGTGGCAAAGCTCGCACGCCGTTTGGGCGTTTTTGACGCGGCGCTCATCGTCATGGGCGGTATCATCGGCTCCGGCATCTTCCGGAACCCCTCCGTCGTGGCACAACGAGTGCATACGCCCGGGCTCATTCTTTTCGTTTGGGCGCTAGGCGGCGTGGTGGCGCTTCTCGGCGCCTTTGTCTTCGCCGAGTTAGCGGCGCGCCGGCCCCAGGACGGCGGCCTCTATGCGTATATGCGCGACGCATTTCACCCAGTGGTCGCATTCATGTATGGCTGGACGCTGCTCTTGGTCTCGCAAAGCGGCGGCGCCGCCGCCTCGGCGGTTACCTTCGCCGGGTATTTTCCGGTCGTTTTCGGCGGCTGGCACGTCGATGCAAAACTTCTCGCCGTTGGCACGCTAGGATTTCTTACGTTTGTGAATTGCCTAGGCGTTCGCGCCGGCAGCAACGTGCAGAATCTCTTTATGATTTTGAAGATCGGCGCCATCGGCGGACTCATTGCAGTGGGAATTTTTGCTCCCGCTGCACACACCGCATCTTCAGTTGCCGCCGCCGGCGGCGCCAATTTCGATGCGCTCACGGCCATCGGCGTCGCGATGATTCCGGTGCTGTTCGCCTATAGCGGCTGGCAGACGTCCAGCTTCATGAGCGGCGAGTTGAAACAGCCGCAGCGCACGCTTCCGCTCGGAATGCTATGGGGCGTCATCGGCGTCGTTGTGCTCTACATGCTCGTAAATATCGTTTGCTTGCGTGTGCTCGGTCCGAACGGTTTAATGCATACCGCGACACCCGCTTCGGACGTTCTGCAAGCCGTCATGGGTCCGCGAGGCGCACAATTAATCGCGGCAGCGGTCATGCTTTCGACGTTCGGTTTTATGAGCAATCAAATTCTCACGTCGCCGCGCGTATATCACGCGATGGCACAAGACGGCGTGTTCTTCAAACAAGCCGCCTGGGTGAATCCGCGCACGCGCGTTCCGGTTGTGGCGATCGCGCTGCAGGGCATTTTTGCGATCGTGATCGCATTGTCCGGACAATACGATCAGATTTTGAATTACGTCACGTCGATCGATTACGTGTTCTTCGGCTTGTCAGCAATTGCGCTGTTCATTTTTCGCGCCCGTGACGCGCGCGCAGACGTGCGCATCCCGCGCTCCTTACGCGTGCCCGGACATCCATTTTCAACTGCCGTCTTTATGTTCGTAGCATTCGCAGTCGTGCTGGATACCTATATTAAATATCCACAAAATAGTCTGATCGGACTTGCCATATTGCTCGCCGGCATTCCGGTGTACTATATCTTTTTGGCGAACGAACGCCGCCGTTCAGCCGCCGAAGGTTTATCCTAGCAGCCAGGCGGGAAATCTGTAGGCCTAGCGCCGGTCCGGGGGAGGATAAGGCGAGATGGCTTATCTTATTCGAACGGTATTGGTCGCGGGCGCCATCAGCATGGCAGGCTGTTCGCATGCACTATCGCCGCATTTGAGTGCGGCGGGAATTCCATGCGGCGATCGCGCGACGCAAATAATCGCACAAAACGTCACATCTATAACACAGCATCGCTATCGCGATGCCTCGCATGCTGCCGAACGCGCTGCGCGTGCTTCACTTGCCTGCGCAACATCGGAACTTTCGGCGCCGCAAGCATTTAGCGACAAATGGCGCGGAGCGAATGAACTCGTCGTTGCAGCGGAACTCGCGCATCAGGCCGCGGACGAAACCCGTGCACATCGCTTGTTGCATGAAGGCTACACGGTAATGCACGCGTTACGGCCGCCAAGAAATGCCAGCGCCCTCACGTCGTCGCTCATCGCCGATAAACTCGACGCGGCGAAGCGCGACATGCAAGGGCAGTGGGCCTACTGGTAAAACAGCGTTATCTGACCGTCGCCGCCGACGTACACGCCGACGACTTCGTCGATCGTTACGTTCTTCGTTAACAGCACCTTTCGCAGCGGCACAACCACACCATCATCCCCTGTCACGGTCGTGTGGGTTAGCGTGTCGCGCAAATCGTTGATGTCGGTGGCGTTCTTCTTTACGGACGTTTTGAACGCGGCTTCGTCATCGGAGCTGAGGACGTTTCGCACATTCACAACGTGAAATTGGCTCGCGCTGAGGTTGCTCATCATTGCGCGCAATTTGTCCGCCTGCGACGATACGTTTTTAACCGCTGCGATGAGCTCGCCGGAACCTCCCGCAGCAACAGCTCGCGCGGGCACAAATACGAGCGCGAGTGCAAGGAGCAAGGTGGAGAAAACCGCTATACGGCGTGTGGCCATAGCATTCGCCTCCTCGCTCCATTATAGCACTCTACGAGGGCACGAGTCCCAGACTCGCGATTAGACTTTCAGGTCGCCGCAGGAGACGTAGGTCTTCAGATCGTTCAGACTCTTGTGAACGTTAATCGCGTACGTGCCTTTCTTCAACTGCGCCACCGTTAGGCCGGAAACGAACGTCGTGGACGTTCCGCCGACGACATTCTTGAGCGGCTTCCACGGTGTGGGATCCAGGTTCTTGCACGTGCCTTTATGGATGTGCGCCGGTTGCGATGCACCTTTTGGCTCATTGGCAAGGTGAACGACCACCTGCACGCCCTTGCCCTTGTTTGAAACGGAGGCTGAGCCGTCTTCCTTAGAGCCGTTCATAGCGCCCATATTGATATTCAAAACGCTGCCGGACATGGCGTTGTGCGCCATGTGCGCCGGATTGACTTGCTTCACTTGCGTTCCGCTCGACTCCGTATTGCCGGTGTTGGTTTTCGCGCCGGCGTTGCCGCCGCCGCATGCGCTGAGGATCAACGATGCCGCGAGCGCCGCTCCCGCGAGCAATATGCGAGAGTTCGTCATGCTTGTGTGTCCTCCAAAAAGACAGGAATCTTTTGCTTTTCCCCGAGCCGATTCCAACGCTAACCCTAGCGGCCAAGCGCGTGGTAGAATAGCGGCAAACAAGTGTAAGGAGGGCCTCCAATGAGTTCTCGCATCAACCACTTGGCTGTCTTCGTTTCTGCGATCGCGTTCTTCGTCTTGGGTTTTGTGTGGTACGACCTTTTATTTGGACGCGCATGGATGGCGTTGAGCGGTCACGTTCAAACGTCCGCAGGTAACATGACGCCGCTCTTTGCCGGCAGCTTTATCCTCGGATGGGCGCTCGCGTACGTAATCGCAATCGCGCTCTCCGATACGGCAAATCCGAATCCGGCGCGGCATGGTGTTGAATTCGGTGTTTTTATGGGTCTCGGCATTTTTGGAACGATGCTGGGCTTGGATTATCTCTACGAAGGCCGGCCGTTCGCGCTGTGGGCGATAAACGCGGGTTATGTCATCGTCGGCATGTGCATCATGGGCGCAATTATCGGCGCTTGGCGCGCGAAAACGGCTGCCGCGGTGACGTAGTGCCGCTCGAAGCGCTGAATACAGCGTTTGCGGGCTTGACGTTTGCGGTGATCGCCGTTACGGCGATCGCCGCCACGATTCAGCTGCGCCACCTGCGCAGCAGCAATCAAATCACTGCAATGATGAGATTGCTGGAGGATTGGAGACAGCCGGAATTTCAACAATGGATTCAGTTCGTCCGGCGCGATCTTCCGGAAAAGGTTCGCGATCCGCAATTCATGGCGAGCTTGGCGGATCCGCGTCCGGACCGTACCGTTCATCCCGAACTGCACGTCTGCGACTATTTCGAGCAGATCGGTTCATATTTTAAGTACGGCATGTTGGATAAGAAGTCGTACTTGGACGTTGCATGCTACACCGTTTCGGATTCGTACCGGATAGCGAAGCCGTGCATAGACAGAATGCGCGAACTGCGCGGACCATCGCTGTATGAAAATTTCGAATACTTAGCCGTGCAAGGCGCGCTATGGCTGAAGCGCCATCCAAACGGCGCGTATCCGCGCGGCTTGCCGCGTTTTGGCGATTTAACGGGGATCGGCCGGTAAACGGTTCGCAATGAATTGCGAAATGCGCCCGGCTGCCGGCGGATCTAAGTTCGAGAGCACGGCGATTACGTAACCCGCATCCGGGCAGATTTGCAGCTCGCCGTTCATCCCCGGGGCGCCGCCGTTATGCCCGAAGCATCGCGTACCATTGATAGTTTGCTGTCCGAAACCAAATCCGTACGTGCCGCCACCCGGCGTCTTCACTTGCGCGCTCGTCATCATCTGGGTGTACGCCGCATTCAGCAATTTGTGTTCTTGAAGGGCGTTGGCGAAGCGCAGCAGATCGCCGACGGTTGAGTAACCGCCGCCCGCCGACGATCCGCGATACGGCAGTGTATCGGTGTTCGGTTGCCAGTCGCCCTTTGGGCCTGCCATGTAGCCGATGCTACGATTCGCGAGCGCCACATCTTCCGGTTCCGATCCGCTCGACGTCATGCCTGCGGGAGTGTAGATGTGGTCGCGTACGTAGTCGTAATAATTTTGACCGCTGACTTTTTCAATGATGGCGCCAAGCAAGACGAAGCCGTAGTTACTATACTCCCATTTGCTACCGGGCTTGAAGCGTAGCGGACGATTGCCATACAGATCGATATAGTCTTGCAGCGTGCGCAGTTTAAGCCGGTTTTTTTCAAACTCCGGGCCGAAGATGTCGCCCGTTCCGCCCGTATGCGTGAGCAATTGGCGAATCGTTACACTCGATGACATCGTCTTGTTCGGATAATCCGTTAAGTACGTACCGAACGGCTTGTCGAGATCGATCTTCCCGGCTTGCACCAGTTGCATGATGGACGTCGCAGTGAACATTTTGTTCATCGAGCCGATACAAAAGCGCGTGTCAATGGTGTTTGAAATCTTCTGCGCGCGATCGGCAAGGCCGTATGCCTGCTCGAAGACCGGCGATCCGTTCTTCGCGAGCAACACCGCACCGGCAAATTGATCCGTCTCCGTCGTGCGTTGCAGCTGCTGTTTCAGTTGCGCAACGAGCTGATCTTGCGGCAAATGCGGAAGCGCGAATTCGGCGGGCCGCTCGATGGCCTGTATCGTACCGCCCACGATGCGATCGTACTTCGGGCCTCCGGCTTGTAGCGAAAGACGCGCGAATTGATCTGACAGATGCTCCTGCAAAAGCACCGTGAGCTGCGTTTGGGTTGATTTTTCAACTTTGCGGAGATCGAAGCCGCCGGTCATGTGTTCGAATTGCATTTCGTCGTCGAGCTGCGGCAGGCGTTGCGGCTCGTGCACTTGGTAGAACCGCTTCAACGTCTCGCGATTGCCGCTGTCAAAAGCCTGAAGCCACTGCGCGAGGAGTTGTGCGGCCGGGGTTTTGGGAAGCGTGGGATTTGCGGGCGCCGCGCTTGCGATTGCACCGCTGAGTGCGAAAAGAAAGGCAAAGAATGATGCAGCTGCCTTCGTTTGCATGGACACCCTCCGCAAAAATTGAGCGCCTTATTCGTTATAAGTGGTACGGTACTTGTTCTGTGACGCGCGCGAATTAAAACGCCATAAGAAAAGAGCACCGTGCAGATGCACGGCGCTCTTCGCTTTCGCTGTTAGGCGAATTGGACTACATCATTCCGTAGTCGCCCATGCCGCCGCCCGGCATTGCGGGCTCTTTCTTCGGCTCGGGCTTGTCGGCGATCAGCGTTTCCGTCGTGAGGATCAGCGAACCGATCGACGAGGCGTTTTGCAGCGCGGAACGCGTCACTTTGAACGGCTCGACGATGCCGGCTTTGAACATGTCGACGATCTCGCCGCTCATGGCGTCGAAGCCCTTCGGAGCTTGCTCCGATTTGACTTTGTTCACTTCAACGGAGCCTTCGAAGCCCGCGTTGTACGCGATCTGGCGAAGGGGCTCTTCGAGCGACTTCTTGATGATGTCGATGCCGATCTTTTCATCGGCAACCGTCGAAGCGTGACCGTTGGTCGCCGGCGGGTTGTACTTCTCGATGGCCTTGACGGCGTGCACGAGCGACGCACCACCACCCGGGATCATGCCTTCTTGAACGGCTGCGCGCGTTGCGCTCAGCGCGTCTTCGATGCGGTGCTTCTTCTCTTTGAGCTCGGTTTCGGTTGCGGCGCCGACTTGGATGACGGCAACGCCGCCGCTGAGCTTCGCAAGACGCTCTTGCAGTTTCTCGCGATCGAAGTCGCTGTCGGTCTCTTCGATCTGCTTTTTGATCATCTCGATGCGGCCTTTGATGTCAGCTTCTTTGCCGGCACCATCGACGATCGTCGTCTCGTCCTTCGTAACCTTGACGGTCTTCGCTCGTCCGAGCAGATCGGGCGTCGCTTTATCGAGCTTGAGACCGAGCTCTTCACTGATCACGGTTGCGCCGGTCAGCGTCGCGATGTCTTTGAGCATCTCTTTGCGGCGGTCGCCGAAGCCCGGCGCCTTGACCGCAACGGTCGTGAACGTGCCGCGCAGCTTATTCACCACGAGCGTCGCAAGGGCTTCGCCTTCGACATCTTCAGCGATGATGAGCAGCGGCTTTTGCATCTGCACGATCTTCTCGAGCAGCGGAAGGATATCGGCGATCGCGGAGATCTTGCGCTCCGTCACGAGGATGTACGGATCGCTGAGAGCCGCTTCCATACGCTCGGAGTCGGTGACCATGTACGGCGAGATGTAGCCCTTGTCGAACTGCATGCCTTCTTTGGTCTCGACTTCGGTCTTCATCGATTTTGATTCTTCGACCGTGATGACGCCGTCTTTACCGACCTTCTCCATCGCATCGGCGATGAGCTGACCGATTTCTTTGTCGTTCGCCGAGATCGACGCTACCTGCGCGATCTTCTCTTTGTTGTCGACTTTCTGAACGAACTTCTCCATCTCGGAGACGGCAATCTCGACAGCCTTCTCGATGCCGCGCTTGATGAGCAGCGGATTCGAACCGGCCGTCACGTTGCGCAGGCCTTCGCGAATAATCGCTTGCGCGAGCACCGTAGCGGTCGTCGTGCCGTCGCCGGCGACGTCGTTGGTCTTCGAAGCAACTTCCTTAACGAGCTGCGCGCCCATGTTCTCGAAGCTGTTCGTGAGTTCGATCTCTTTTGCGATGGTCACGCCGTCGTTGGTGATCGTCGGCGAACCGAATTTCTTGTCGAGAACGACGTTGCGCCCTTTGGGTCCGAGGGTCACTTTGACCGCATCGGCAAGCATGTTCGCACCACGCTCGAGTGCGCGGCGGGCGTTCTCGTCAAATACGAGTTCTTTAGCTGCCATTGTCTTTCAATAACTCCTTAAACGCCGGCCGGAACTTTGTCCACGATGGCGAGGACGTCTTTTTCAGAAATGATGAGGTACTCTTTACCGTCGACCTTGACTTCGGAGCCGGAGTACTTCGAATAAATGATGCGGTCGCCGGCCTTGACATCCATCGGCAGCTTCGTGCCGTTGTCGAGCGTGCGGCCCGAGCCGACCGCACGGACGATGCCTTCCTGCGGCTTCTCTTTGGCGGTGTCCGGAAGGAACACGCCGCCGGCGCTCTTATCTTGCTGCTCGACGTGCTCGACGACCACGCGATCGCCCAAAGGCTTGAGATTCACGAAAACCTCCAGAATTACAAATCTCGAAAGGGGTTGGCACTCATAGCAGTAGAGTGCCAGCCCCGAGATTTTAGCAGACTGTCAGGGAGAGTGCAAGCCATTTTGCACCTCCGCGCTATTGCGTCGTTATGGCTTAAACGGATTGAGGTGGGATAGCGTGCGGTGAAGCCAGCTGTGCTTCTTCGGCGATGGCTTTGGAGTGGGTACGCGGATGGCGTGGTCGGGGACCTCGGCGGTCATCGGTGACTGCTGGGGCATCGGCGTAGCGTCGGAATACGATTCCGGCATATCCGTGACGTCGATATCGCTCGGCTGCGGCGTCGGTGTTTGCGGCGGCGCCGTGACCTCACCTACGCCCGCGCCGCTAAGCGGCGTAGATGCGCGAGAGGGCGATGGCGACGACCGAGGCGGCGGGGGCGGATTTACAACCGTGGGCGCCTCCACTGCTTGGGGCACAGGCGTCGGCACGTATGTCGCCGTTACGCGTGCGAGCACGCGCGTCTTCGGCGCGGGCTCCGAGGCACTCGCTTTGCGGTGGGCAGGATGCGGCGTGCCGATCGCTGCGGGCGGAAGCATAACGACTGGTTGCGGATTTTGTGCGGAAGCGCGCGCACCCGCGACCACGTGTTCGCCCACCGCCCCGGCGAGCACCAGCGCCAGGGCGGCGCTGCTGACTAAAGCGCCTCGTCCGAGCCGGTTTCCGCGCTCTTCACCGATGCCGACTGCCCGATCGACAGGCGTATGGTCGAGAAGCGCGAGACCAAAGGAATTGCCGAAGATCGGAATCGCACGTAAGTTGCTCTTGAGGAATTTCACGAACGCGTTTTGGAGCACGGCATCCGATCGTTGTGTGTCGAGCGCCGTCTCAAAATCGCGCGATCCGGTAAGCCGCGCAAATTCATCGCGGTAATAAGCGCCAAGGCGTGGCCCCGCCGCGCGCAACAATGCGCGAATGCGATCGCCGGAAAGCGAGCGCACATGAAGTTCGAGAGCTTGTGATAATTCGAACGGATCGGTGCGGGCCAGAAGCCGATCGATGCGAGATACGAGCACGGTTGCTATTTTACCCGATCATGCGAATATGGCAGCTGACTGCCGGGGCGCCGCTTGACAGGCAACGTGCACAACAGCGAGAAGCGTGGCGCATGGCCTCCTCGATCGCACGTGTAGATTGGGGCCGCGTCGTGCTGCGCGCTATCGTCGCCGGCATCGCCGGCGGCATTACCCTCGATCTCTTCCTCTACTTAGTAACCGTGCTTCCAAATCACGGCAGCATGATCGCTGTCTGGCAATTTATCGCATCCACCGCGGTGGGAAAAATTGCGTTCACTTCAACCAACTACGCGTGGCTAGGCCTCATCATGCACTTTATCGTCAGCATCGCGTGGGCGGCGGGATATGGATATCTTGCCGTGACGCAGGCGGGTGTTGCCGCGCGGCCGCTTATTTCCGGCGTTGTGTACGGATTCGTCGTTTGGGGCGTCATGCAGTTGGTGCTATACACCGTACAAGCGCTGCACATCAACACGTTTGCCGATGCCCTTATAAGCATCATCGCGCACACCGTTTTCTTCGGCTTGCCGGTTGCGCTCGTAACCACTTCGCAAATGCGCTCGCACACCTCGTGATCGGCTGCATCCGCATCTCTATCGACGCGTTGCGTAAGAACGCACGCGCCCTGCGCGATCTCGTTGCACCGGCGCGCGCGTCGTTCGTGGTTAAATCGAACGCGTACGGACACGGACTCGTCGACGTCGCACAGGCGGTGGAACCCTTTGCCGATCGTCTTTGCGTGTATTCGATTGATGAAGCGATCGAATTGCACGATGCCGGCGTGAAACGGCCCATCTTCGTGATGGGCCCGATCGAAAGCGCCGATTTAGAAGAAGCAGTTGCGCGGAAATTTGAGATCGCGTTGTGGGATACCGGCGGGTATCTGCGCACGCTTTGCGAAGCGGCCCGCGCAAAACACGAACGCGCAGCAGTTCATGTAAAACTGAACACGGGCGTTGCCCGCTTGGGACTGGAGCCGCTCAGTGCCGCCGATGCTCTCGAAGATTACGTGCGTTTACCGGAGATCGAGATCGCCGGAATTTTCTCACACCTCGCAGCCGCAGAGGAACTCGATTCTCCGTTTACGATGGAGCAGCTCGAGAAATTTGAGCAAGCGACGCGCGGCGCAGACGCGCTGTTCCAAACGCGTGGCGTATATCCCGTGCGGCATATTGCTGCTTCGGCTGCTGCGATGCTGTGGCCGCAAACGAGGCTCGATATGGTGCGCATCGGCATCGCGCTCTACGGGCTTTGGCCTTCACCGCAAACGCGCATTGCGATGAACGGTAACAACTTTGAATTAGAACCCGCGCTGTCATTTGAAACGCGGTTAGTGGCCGCTCGCACTGTCGAAGCAGGCACCCCTATCGGTTACGGATGCAGCTTCCACGCGCCTAAACGCATGCGAATCGGCGTGATTCCCCTAGGTTATGCGGACGGCATTCCACGGTCGTTTTCAAATCGCGGCGCTTTCGCCTTGGGCGGCGCACGCAGCCCAATTGTTGGGCGGGTCTGCATGAACATGACGCTTTTGGACCTAACCGCCGCTCCGGAAGCAAAACCGGGCGATGCCGTAACGCTTATCGGCAGCAACGGCGGCGCCTCGGTAACGGCCGACGATTGGGCGCAATGGGCCGATACGATTAACTACGAGATCGTCGCGCGGCTCCCCGCGGAACTGCGGCGCGAATACATCACGTTATCCGAATGAGATGCTTGCCGTTACGGTAAACGACCGCCCCATCGACGTTCCCGCCGTCGTGGAACGCGGCCGCATCTTTCTGCCGCTGCGAACCGTATTCACTGAACTCGGCGCTACGGTTTCCTACGACGCGCGGCAACGGATCATCATTGCGCGCAATGCATCTCGTACGCTGAAACTGCCTGTGGCATCGGATCCGGTTCGGCTCATCGCGGGACGAGCGTACGTTCCACTTCGTTTCGCGGCCGAAAGCCTGGGTGCTATCGTAAACTACGACGCTCGATCGCAACTCGTGCGCGTAACGACAAGCTCGGTGCAAGTGACCGCGCTTACGCCGTTACCGGACGCTGCGATTTCAAGCGCGTACCCGGCGATATCTGCAACACTTACAAGTGCAAGCGCTGCGCCTGCCACCGTTACATTGAAAATCGACGACGAAAACGTCACAACGCTCGCAACGTTCGATGGATCCACGATCACGTATTTACCGCGAACGGCTCTCGCGCGCGGACACCACACCGTAACGTTTTCGGGACGGACGTTGTCGAACGAACCGTTCACTGCATCGTGGTCGTTCGATACGACGATAAACCCGCCGCCGGAGGACGTTACGCCGCCCTTCACAGCGTTCGATTACCGCCTGTACGCGGATCGCAACGCGTTTTATCGCGGTGACTGGATGCACTTCACGCTGATCGCGCCGCCCGGCGGCACCGCACGCTTACAGCTCTGTAATTTGGGATTCGAATTTCCGCTGCAAAACGGTGGCTACGGCAACACGTACCGGGCAGACGTTCCTGCACCTCTCGGTTACTGGCTGCCGAATTGTCCCGTGACGGCCGTGTACACCTCGTGGAACGGTGCGAAAACGTTGGTCCCCGTTCCGTTCGCGATCGCGATTTTCACGACGCCTCAGCCACGTCCATCTGCGACGCCTTCACCGCAACCGCGGCGTATCGAACCGATGCCGCGCCGCAGCGAACCGACGCCGGCACCGGCTCCGCAGTCGAAAGCTACTTCAGCGCCGCGATCGCTTCCGCGAGTTCGACCGTCCCCTCGTACAACGCCCGGCCGATAACGCATGCATCGACATTTTGAGGCGCCTGTGTACGCAGCTGCTTTAAATCATCGACGGTACGCGCGCCGCCGCTTGCCGTAACGCGAATATCCGCAGCGCTTGCTACAGAACGAAGCGCGTGGATATCGAAGCCTTCGCCCATGCCGTCGCGTCCGATCTCGGTAAACACGACGCGGCCCACGCCCCACTGCGCAACGCGCCCCACGAGCGCATCGCGATCGACGAGCGTCCCTTCTTGCCAGCCGCGAACGGCGACGGCATTTCCGCGCGCGTCGATGCCCGCAAAAACTTTGTCACCGAGTTGGTGGATGATGTTTCGCGACGTGCGTTCGTCTTCGACGAGCACGGTGCCGAGAATAACGTATGCAGCGCCGGCGCTCAAGCGTGCTTGTGCGTGCGCTAGCGTGCGGATGCCGCCGCCGGTCTCAACCGGCACATCAACTGCGCGGCAAATGCGGGCGATAGCTTCATGGTTTTCACCTGAACCGAACGCGCCATCAAGATCGATAACGTGCAGCTGCTGCGCGCCGGCTTTTACAAATGCTTTCGCTTGTTCGACCGGGTCGGTGCCATAGGTCTTTTCGCGTTCCGGATCGCCTTGTTGCATGCGCACGCATTTCCCGCCGCGCAGATCGATCGCCGGGATCACCAGCATCAAGCAGCCTCCTGTGCATAGCGTAAAAAGTTGTCGAGCAATCGCGCACCCGTGCGCTGACTCTTTTCCGGATGAAACTGCGTCGCCATAATATTATCGCGTGCGACGATTGCACTAAAGCGCTCGCCGTGCGAACACGCCGCCACCGTGTCGCCGCCGACCGGCGCGCGATAGGAGTGCAGGAAATAGGCGTACTCGTCCTCACCCAGCCGGGACACAAACGGATGATCGCCGGTGATTTCAAGCCGGTTCCACCCCATGTGCGGAACGCGCGGTGCATCCGTGAAGCGCGAGATGCGGCCGCGCAGGATCCCCAACCCTTTCGAGGCGCCGAATTCATCGCTCTCTTCGAAAAGAACCTGCATCCCGACGCAGATACCGAGAAACGCGCGGCCCGATTCGATATGCCGCACGATCGCGCGGTCGAGGCCGCGTTTCTGAAGCGCCTGCATCGTCGCGCCGAATGCACCGTCGCCGGGAAGAATCACTGCCGTCGCAGTTTCCAACGCCAGCGGATCGTCGCTGAGCGCAAAGTGCGCCCCGCGGCGGCGCAGGGCCGCAATCAACGAGCCGATATTACCGCCGCCATAATCGAGAATGGTCAGCATTATTAGAACACACTGCGCACCGGCAATGTCACCACACGCGATTTGCCGCCATCATCGACGCGTACCGCGTGGGAACTGCCCGGCCGGCCTCGCAGCGAGTCCTGAACTTGGAACAGCGACATGCCGGCCACAGCGTAACCATCGATAGCCAGAATTTTCGTGCCCGCGATTCCACCCGCGGCGTCGCCACCTGCTATGCTGTACGTTCCGTCCTTTTCCGCCTGCACGATGAGCGGTACCATGGTGAATTCCTGCGGCCAAGGGCGCGCAGTGTATCGTCCATGCAACAATCCGCCGCGATAATCCAAACGAAGCGTAAAATTACGCAACGCATTTCCGGCGAGCGCCCCGACGATCGGTGCGCTCATCATCGAGCTCATCCAATTTTCAAACGTGCCGCTTGCGCGTGAAACGACGTCGAAGGGTGCGAGATCAAACGGTCCCCATCTCGCATTTGGTATGCGTAACATATGCGATGCCAGATCGCCCTTGCCGATCATATTCGCCGGTCCGTACGCGCCCGGCACGTAGTTCCAATCCGGATGCTTCGCGCGTAGACGTTCGATAACGCTTTGCGAGAGCATCGAGAACGAGGCTCCCGTATCGAGAAGAAACCCGAGACGTTCGCCGTCGATCTCAAGCTCGACGCGCGGAAAAGCGTGACCTTTGCTAACTTGAACCACGAGCGGCATCCCATCGTCGAGCGGCGGCCCATCGATCCAGAGCGCTCCCCCGGTGTAGTCAAACGTTACGATGTGTCCAGCCAACGCAGCGCCCGGCAAAAACGCTGGGGCGGATGTGCCGGCCGCAAAGCCCCGCGTTTTAAGCGTTGTGGTCGCGGCGAAAGGGACAGGCAGCGTAATGGACTCAACGCGCACATCCTTTAAATCGATGCCAAGCGTACCCGGCGGGGCGTGATCCACCGGGTGTGGCGTCAAACCGAGCATCTCCGCCGCCTGGCGCGCAAGCACGACGGCACCGCCACCGGTATCGATATTCGTAAGCAGGCGATGGAACTGCCCGTCGGACGCCGGATAGTCGAAATACGCATAGATTCGATTGTTTTCGATCACCATCGGCATCTTCACGCCTTCGAGACCGTTCTGGGCGCGCGCGGAATGTACGCCGGCAGCAACAAAAACAGCGCCGAACGCAATGAACGTGCGCCGACGCATCGTTATTCCAAGACGCCTTTCGTAGAAGGCACCGAAACGTCGCCGGTGAGCGCTTTTGCCATGGCGAAGGCGCGCGCGAATGCTTTGAAGGTTGCTTCGCACACATGATGCGCGACGTGCCCGTTCATTTGAATCAGGTGGAGCGTGATTTTTGCGTTGTCGGTCACCGCGCGAAAGAACTCACCGATCATCTCGGTCGGCATCTGTCCTAGATCGTCACGTAAAAACGTGACGCGAAAATTCAAAAACGGACGTCCTGAAATGTCCACTGCCGCAGCGATCAACGCTTCGTCCAGCGGCACCATTGCCGATCCAAAACGCGCAATGCCGCGCTTATCGCCAAGTGCATCGGAAATCGCCTTGCCGAGCGCAATGCCGACATCCTCGATGACGTGATGATTGTCCATGCCATCGCCGCTTGCGCGCACGAAGAGTCCACAGGCACTGTGCTTCGCAAACGCTTCAAGCATGTGATCGAGAAAATCGATCGAGGTCGAAACCTCGACGGGACCGCCGTCGAGATCCACTGTCAATTCAATCGATGTTTCCGTCGTCGAACGGGCGATCGCGCCCGTCCGGCGGTCTTGCGTCATCGGCTAGTTGCGCGCAGCCCCGTTACCGGAGCGTTGCTCGATAGGCTCGAACGCGTGCACGGCGGGACCTGCGTACGTTGCTTGCGGACGGATTAACCGATTGTCGCTAAGCTGTTCGAGAATATGCGCCGTCCAGCCCGCGATGCGGCCACAAGCGAAAATCGGCGTGAATTCATCGCCCGGAAATCCGAGACTATAGAACAGCGGCGCGCTATAGAAATCGACGTTCGCGTAGATACGCTTGTCGGGTTTCGTCTCTTGCAGTACTTTGTTCGAAGCATCTTCGAGCGCCCGCGCGATTTGATACCACTTCGGATCCGTTATCTCGCTGAGCTTCTTCGCAACTGCTTCCAAATGTTGCGCTCGCGGGTCGCGCACTTTGTACTCACGATGGCCCATGCCCATGATTCGTTCGCCGCGCGCAAGCACTTCACGCACGTACGCTTCGGCTCGTTCGGGCTTGCCGATCTCCAGCAGCACGCGTCCGACGGCGCTCGCCGCGCCGCCATGCGCTTCGCCTTGCAACGTTGCAATCGCGGCCGTTACAGCTGCGTATAAATCCGCTTTCGTCGAAGCGGTAACGCGCGCGGAGAACGTCGACGCGTTGTACGAATGATCCGCGAGCAGCACGAGATACGTATCCATTGCATCTTCGGCAATTTCCGTCGGAACTTGGCCGCGGCACATGTAGAGAAAGTTTGCCGCTTGGCTGAGATCCGTGCGCGGTTCGATGGGATCGAGACCGCGCCGAATGCGATCCCACATTGCAACGGCGGTAGGAACCTTCGCGATCAATTCGATCGCGGTATGCACGTCTGAAACGTGCGCGCCTTTGGGATCCACCGGGACGAATAAGCCGAGACCTGAAACGATCGTGCGCAGCACGTCCATGGGCCACGCGTCTTTAGGAGCGCGTTCCATCGCGTTGATAAGCGGTTCCGGAAGCATGCGGTGCGCGCCGAGATCTTTTTTCAGCGCATCGAGCTGCTTTTTGGTCGGCAAATTGCCGTAGAGCAGCAGGTGAACGACTTCTTCGAAACACGCGTTGGGCGCGAGATCGTGGATATCGTATCCACGGAACGTCAGGCGGCCTTCCTTGCCCTCGACATTACTAAGCAGCGTGCTCCCGACGACGACGCCTTCGAGCCCGCGATCGACAATGATACCGGTGGTAGACAGTGTAGGGTTCCTCCGTGAGAACTCTTACTCGCGGCGCCGGGGAACCCCTGGACCCGTGCCGGATGGCGTGTTCCTATGCCCGATCGTCTATGATCTGTTGGCCGAAATGGTACCGGACGACGTAACTGACGAGCGGAGCTGCGCTATACCCGGCGGCATGCACGATGCGCCATGCCTCCTCTAACGCCGGGTCGTTGCCGCAGGCGCGGATAAGCGCGACCCGATCGTGCATCGGTCCATACCATTGCCGTACCGCGCGGTCGAAATACCCGACAGAATCGGAGCCGTGTTCGGCAACGAACGCTTTGATACGCTCGCGCAGCAAGCCGATCTTACCAAGTGCACCTTCCATGGAGCGGCGATCCGGCGTCGAACGTAGACTTTGGCGCCGTTCCCCGCGGCGGCGTTCCTGCAGCATTCGGTAATGTTGCCATTCGCTTTTCCAGAAGTGAAGAATAACTCTAGAGCGGCGCGTCCGCCACATGTGAGCCGTACTCTCGCGGATTGAAATACCACGAGGGCAGCATTCCCGGAAATGTGATGTCTTCGAAGTCGTACGTTACGGTTGCACCGTCACCATCGAAAGCACGCTCGGTAATGTTACCTGCCTTATCTTTTTCGACGATCGGCAGTACGACGCCGTCCAAATGGGTGATCACCACGTAGCCGTTTAAGTATCCAAGCGTGTACGTAAACTTGACGGGATAGATGCCGTCGCCTTCGGCAAACAACCGGTCGTGCGCGATGATCTTTTTGACCACGTACGTGTGTTTGTCGACCCAAATCTCGCGCAGCACGTTACGTTCCGGATCGCGACGCGGTTGCAGCGTCAGATGCAGCATTTCGCCTTCTACTGTCATCTTCGGAACGTTGTAATCGGATTCGCCGATTGCGACGACGGAGCCGATGGTTTTTAGCGTTTCGGTGTTGGTGGGTTCGGGCGTCGGCACGAAGCTGATGGGCTGAACGTGTGCGGGTTCGAACAAATCCGCGGTCGGCGGACCGGGATCGCGGTCCTGATTGAGCGCAGGACGATCGAAAGTCGGCGGACCATCGGTATCGTCGCGATAAACATACCGCACCAGCGCCGAACGATCGGCGTTGCGAACCCAATAGTGTTTCGTATACGAGTTCACCAGATCGGGATAACCGTAATTCGTGTTTTGCTTACGGACCAGCGTGTACGTTTCAAACAACGGCGGCGGACGATGCAGGCGGTAGACGCGACGGATAAATCCAAGCACCCGCACCGGCGTGAGCGTCTGGTAGGGCGGAAGCGTACTGGCCGGCACGGGATCGGCGGCCGGAGCCGGACGCGGCATAAGAAGCGCCACCGCACCAATGATAACGGCTAGCAGGCCTAGGCTTGCACGCTGCAAGTTTGACGTTCTCATCTCTTCCTCTACAACGTCTCTTACTGCACTTAACGTCACCTGGGAAACTCGGGTGACGCCGGACCGATCATTTTCTTTACGGGCTTAAGCGTTCCGGCTCTACTGCGCTAAGACGCGTTCACCCGTTCGCGAGAGCGCGTAGCCGACGAGCCGCTCGATGAGCGCACTGTACGAGATCCCTACGGCATTGCATGCGTCCGGAAATAGACTGGTCGGCGTAAGCCCCGGTAGCGTGTTAGTCTCGAGAATATACGGCCGGCCTTCTTTGCTGACGATAAAATCCGTGCGCGAGTAATCGCGCAGGCCGATAAGACGGTGCACGGACAGTGCGAGCATTTGAATGCGTGCCGACAAATCTTCGTCGATGTTGGCCGGTACGAGATGCGTGCTTCCGCCCGTGCCATACTTTGCATCGTAGGTATAGAATTCGTCGCGGTTCGGGACGATTTCTATAACCGGAAGCGCTTCCTCACCGAGAACAGGGCACGTAAACTCGCGGCCCGGAATGAATTCTTCCGCGAGAATCTCGGAGTATTCTTCGGCGGATTGAATCATCGTCTGCGTCCATTGTTCGTGCGTGCGGACGACGTTAACCCCGATCGCGCTGCCTTCATAGCGCGGTTTGATGACGAGCGGAAGATCGAGCGCGCCGGGCAACAGCGGTAACGTTCCGCCGGTGAGATCGTAGAGATCCCATGCTGCAGTCGGAAGACCCTCGGCGGCGCAGAGCTTCTTCGTGAGATGTTTGTCCATCGCGAGCGCGCACGCCTCAACGCCGCTGCCCGTGTACGGGATGGCCAAATAATCCAAAATCGCTTGGATCTGCCCGTCCTCCCCGCCTGGACCGTGCAACGCATTGAACACGACATCCGGCGCGACGGCGCGGATCGCATCGAGGAAACGGGCGTCGTAGTCGAGCGACTGCGCCTCATACCCCAAATCGTGCAACGCCCGCATGACGCCGGATCCCGTTTGTATCGAGATCTCGCGCTCGGCGCTGGTACCGCCCATCACCACGGCGACCTTTGTTTTACGTTTGTTACTCATCGATCCACGAAAACGCCAACTAAATGCACTTCTAACTGCAGCTGTACGCCGAAACGTTCTGCAACGGCACGGCGTACGCGCGCCAATAACGTCGCAACGTCTTTCGCGCTGGCGCGATCGACGTTGTTGATGAAGTTGGCGTGCAGTGGCGACACTTCCGCGCCTCCCTCGCGCCATCCCTTAGCTCCGGCCGCTTCGATGAGCCGTGCGGCCTTGTCGCCGTCCGGGTTTCGAAAGCACGAGCCTGCGTTGGGTAAGGCGATGGGCTGCGTACTTTTGCGCCGCACGAGGCGCCGCTGCATCTCCTCACGCACGGCTTTGGAGTCGCCGAGTTCAAATTTCAGCGTGACGCGGGCGACGATCGCATCGCGCGCGAGCGACGTGTGGCGATAGTAGTACTGCACGGTGACCGGATGAGGGTCCGGCTTTGCCGGCGACTGCACCCAAACTTCGCGCACGAAGTCCCCCATCTCGCGATCGGTACCGGCATTCATCCGCAACGAGCCGCCGACACTTCCGGGAATTCCCGCCAGGGATCCGATACCTACGGCACCTGCACTGGCAGCCTTCGCGGTTAGAAGCGCCATACCGGCGGAGGCACCGGCATGCACGACAACTGTTGCATCGTCATGCGTGACGACGATGTTTGCGAATTCGCCTGAAAGCCGCAGGACGAGGCCGCGAATTCCGCCGTCACCGACAAGCAGATTACTCCCGCTGCCCAGCACGAACCATGGAACTTTGCGCTTTGCGCAAAAGCGCATGACGTCCGCGAGCTGTGCTTCGCGCTCTACAGTAATCCACGCATCCGCCGGTCCGCCGATTTTCCACGACGTGTACGGCGCGAGCGGCTCGTCGAATCGCACGTTGTCGCCGCAAATCGCCGTGAGCGCACTGCGATCCTCGTCCGAAAGAATGCTATCAAGCGCCTCTTCTGCAACGCTCATGCGCTTGCGCTGAGATCTTTTGCGAGGTCGGCGGCGACTTTCGTAATGTTGCCGGCACCAAGCATCAATACCAACGATCCTTCGGGAGCGTCGCGCTGCAAGATCGCACGCAGATCGTGCACGTACTTGACGTAATGCACGGGCGTGCCGCTCGCCGTGAGCGGTTCGCCGATGCTGCGTTCGCTCACGCCTTCGATTGCCGGTTCGCTGGCGGCGTAGATCGGAGCCAGATACACCGCGTCTGCCGCTCCAAGCGCGCGCGCAAAGTCCGCAGCCAAATAAGCGGTGCGGCTATAACGGTGCGGCTGAAACGCAACGATCACGGGGCCGCGATGATAGTTGCGCGCGGCTTCGATCGTCGCGCGCACGGCCGTGGGGTGATGCGCGTAATCGTCGACGACGATCATCCGCTGCCTTTTTGCCACGATTTCGAAGCGGCGGCGCACGCCGCGAAACTCCGCCAACGCGCTCTTAATACGCACGAACGGCACTTCGAGTTGCCGTGCGACGGTGATGGCGGCGAGCGCATTTGAAATGTTGATCTCACCGGGAACTTGCAGCTCGATGGTACCGAGACAGACGCCGCCGGCGATGACGTCGAAGCTCGAACCCAGTCCCGAATACCTGATGCCGTTTGCACGCACGTCGGCATCGCGCGCGATCCCGAACGTCACCGTGCGCGCCGTGCGCGCCTCTTGCGCGATCGAACGGCTGTGAACGTTATCCACGCCGATGATTGCCGCGCCGTCTTCGGGCAACTTCGACAAAAATTCGTTGAATTGCGCGACGAGCTTCGGCAATTCTGCATCCGACGAAAGGTGATCGTTCTCGATATTCGTCACGACCGCAATCGCGGGCTCGAGCAACGCAAACGATCCGTCGGATTCATCTGCCTCGGTCAAAAACCAGGAAGCGCGACCGTTATGCGCGTTCGTTCCCGTCACGACGTCAACGCCGCCTAACACGAGACTTGCATCTACGCCGCCCGCGCGTAACACCGCCGATGTCATCGCCGTCGTCGTCGTTTTGCCGTGCGTGCCGCAGATGGCGATGCCGCGAACGCCTTCCATAATGCGGCGAAGCATTTCCCCTCGGCGTACGATGGGAATGCCGCGCTCTTTTGCGTGCACGTATTCCGGATTTGCGCTATCGATTGCCGAGCTCACGATAACGGCGCGCGCACCATTTACGTTTCGTGAATCGTGCCCAACGCTGATCGTCGCACCTTGCCGGCGGAGTTCGTCCAGCAGCGGCGATTCGGAAACGTCCGATCCCGTCACGCTTTCACCGCGTGCCAGGAGAATGCGCGCAATTGCGCTCATGCCGATACCGCCGATACCGACGAAATGAAGACTGCCTTGCTGGGTCACGGCGCGCTCTTTCGCGATACGAGTGCATCAATCCGCGTCAAGATTTCGGCAACCGGATCGCTGCCGCCAAGCGAGCGAGCTGCAGCGCGCATCGCCGAAAGACGCTCCGGCTGCATCACGTCGCGCAGCTTCCACCACAGCGAATCCGCACTGAGATCGCTGTCGCTAATGACCGCGGCGGCGCCCGCAGATTCAAACTCGCGTGCGTTTGCTGTTTGATGATCGTCTGAAGCAAACGGATACGGAACTAAAATGGACGGCATGCCGAGCGCGGCAAGCTCGCCAAGCGTCGAAGCGCCGGCGCGAGCGATCACCACGTCGCTGAGCGCGTAGGCATCGGCCATGTCGCGCAAGTACGGCACGAGCACGACTCCGTTGCCTTCGAACGGCGTTTGCTCTTCGGCTTTGATATAGTCGTAGTCGCGTTCGCCGGAGACGTGAAGAATTTGCCAATCGGCTGGAAGTGCCCGGCGCGTTACCAAAGCCGCAACGGCTTCATTGATCGACCGCGCGCCTTGGCTGCCGCCGATAACCAAAATCGTTCGACGGTTCGGATCCAAACCGAGGCGGCGTGCCGCTTCAATGCGATTGCTCGGATGAAGCAACGAACTACGGACGGGAATCCCCGTGTGCCGGTATTTGCCTGCAAAAGCCGCGTTTGCATCGGCGAATGCGCCCCACACTTCATCGACCATCGGCGCTAAGAGGCGATTCGTCAATCCCGGTTGCGCGTTCGGCTCGAGCAACGCCAGCTTCGAGGGCAAGCGTCGGAACGAACGCAAAATTTTTGCCGCGACCATCACGGGGAAACAGACGTACCCGCCTGTCGCAATAACGATATCGGGCCGGAACGCAAGCAGTGCGCGAATGGCCTGGAGTACACCGGTAACGTTTGCAAACATCGTTTGGAGCGTTGCCAACGAAAGCCGGCGCTGCAGTGGACGGCTGGAGATCGTTACGAGCTCGTATCCCGCATCGGGAACAATGCGCGTTTCCAAACGATCCGGCGTCCCGATGAAACGGATAGTTGCGCGGCCGCGCAACGCGTCGGCCAATGCAATGGCCGGATACACGTGACCTCCCGTTCCGCCACCCGCAAAAAGCGCGTTCACGCCGCGTGCAAGCTCCACTGCAACCCTTGCGCGTGACCGTCCGAGCGCGCGATAAAGATTTCTTGGCGTGCAGGCCACAACGTAACGGCGGTTTCATACGTGCCGGCCGCGGGCTCCATGCGTGCCCACGCGAACGGCGCTTGCGTTGTCGCCTCCTCACCCATGCGCCGGATCGCGGCGCGCAAGCGTTCGCGCATGTCTTGCTGCATGTGCTCCGTGATGACGGTATGCATAACCACCGTTGTTGTGGCGAATTTCGGTTGCGCGGCCGTTTGCAACCATTGGATTCCATCGGCCGCGTCGATCGCCGGCGGATGCGCCCGGCCTATCTCCAACGCCGCGCGCAAGCGCTGAAATCGCTCGGTTTGATCGGGCCATACGAAACTTAACAACGTGTCCGCATCGGCGGTGTTCGTAACGTTTAAGGGATGAATATCGCAGCCGCGCCGTTCGGTGACTCGCAGCGGCGCGTCCAGATGCCGCGGCATGCCGATGACCGTCGCGTTCTTCAGTTCGAGCGGCGAGGCGGTATTGCCCCAGCCCCAGTGCTCGCCTGTATAACGGTAGCGATCGAAGTTCAGCAGCAGTCCCGCGCTGGATCCGATTTCGAAAACGCGCAAGGGCAACCGCGTTTCGTGTGCGATCGCGAGCATCGATGCGAGCACCGGTAAGGCGCGCGCCACTTCGTTGGTTTGCACGGGCCGAGGCAACAGCCCGGCATAGGCGCGTTCGTTTTCGTGTAGGTCGACTTCGATCGCACGCCACGCTGCCTGAGCGTCGCCGTCGCCTCCGGTGGAAGGATAGTGGCGCGCGATCTCCGGCGCGACACCGCGCAGTGCGCGAAAATGCGCCGCGCCGAGCAGCCGCAAGCCGATTCGCGAGTAATGCGCGTTGCGCTCCAGCAGCGATCGCAGTACCGCGTCGCGCTCGTATGCCGCGACCGTTAGCTCCAAAATCTCGCTGTAAAACCGGGATCCCATAAGCGCGCACGTCGCCGCCTGCCGCTGCAGCCGCTCCGGAATGCTATGCGTGAATTCCATGTTAGGCCAGGTTCACGCGGCGGTGACGTCCGACGTTCATGATCAGCGCAACCGCCACCAAGGACGCGATGAGCGAACTGCCGCCGAACGAGATGAACGGCAGCGGAACGCCGGTAACCGGCCACGAGGACGTCACCACGCCGATGTTCACGAACGCTTGAATGACGATCATCGCGGTACAGCCGCTCGCCAAGAAAAATCCGAAGCGATCCGGGGCCGCAACGGCGATGCGAATCGAACGGTACGCAAAAACGATGAACAGCACGATGACGGCAATCGTGCCCGCGAGGCCGAGCTCTTCACCGAGAATCGAAAAGATAAAGTCCGTATACTGCTCGGGAAGATAGAAAAACTTCGCGCGTGACTCACCAAGGCCGACGCCCATGAGGCCTCCGCTGCCGAGCGCGAGCAGCGATTGAACGATGTGAAAGCCGGTGTTTTGCGCGTCTTTCCACGGATCGATGAACGCAAAGATTCGCGCGCGTTTGTATGGACTCGTCAGGATGGTGAGTACGACCGGCGGCACCGTCACGAAGACGATCATGAGCAAGTGCTCGACGCGCGCGCCCGCGGCAAAGAACATCGCAAACGCCGTGAAAACTACAAGACTCGCCGTGCCCATGTCGGGTTCGAGCAGCACGAGCATCGCCGCAAGTACGACGGGAACGCAAAGCGGAAACAGTCCCTTAGAGAGCGACGTAATGCGATCGCCGCGCGTCGAAAGCGCCGCGGCGAGATAGACGACGATGCCCACCTTCGCAAATTCCGAAGGTTGAAGGGAGATCGCTCCGGCGCCGATCCACCGCCGCGCGCCGTTCACGACGACGCCGACGTGCGGAACGAGCACTGCGACGAGCCCTATGATACTCAAAACCAAAACGTAGGGCGCCGCGGCTCGCAATTTGCGATAGTCGATGTGATAGACACCCACGGCGAGCAACAATCCAACGACGAGATAGATGACTTGGTGTTTGACGTAAAACGCAGTGTCGTGCGTCTCTGCATATGCTTGTGCGCTCGACGCGCTGAAAATCATAACCAGGCCGATCGCAACCAAACTTGCGACGGCGGCGAACAACAGCGTATCCGGCGGCGTCGAGACGAAGGAGCGCGGAACTTCCGCACGCGCGACGTCGCGGTTGCGCAGTGGACGCGCCGCAGCTCTCATTGGTGCGCGGGCTCCTTGAGCGCGGAGACGGCCGCAATGAAGCGGTCGCCGCGATCTTCCGCGGATTCAAACATATCGAACGACGCGCATGCAGGCGAAAGCAGCACGGCGTCGCCGGCGTTTGCCATCGATACGGCGCGTTGAACCGCGTCCTGCATGGATTCCGCGCGCTCGATGTGCGTGCGGTACACGTGCGCTGCAATGTCGTTCGCCGCTTCGCCGATAACGATCAGTCCCTTCGCACGTTCGTCGATAACGCGTCCAAGCTCAGTAAAGTCGGTGTTCTTCGACTTTCCACCGGCGATGAGGACGATGGGACGATTGTAGGCTTGCAGCGCCGCAATCACCGACCCCGGATTCGTGGCCTTCGAGTCGTCGACGAACAGCACGCCGCCGATCTCGCCGACCGGCTGCAGGCGATGCTTCATTGCCGTAAACGATTTGACCGCGTCGCTAAGCCGCTGCGGTTCGACGCCGGCGGCAAGCACGGCAAGCAGTGCCGCCATGACGTTCTGCACGTTATGTTTTCCGGCGAGCGGAATTTCATCGACGCGAACGATCTCGATCGCGCGCGGATCCCCGCTGAACGGCGTGTACACAATCGAATCGCCCCGAAGATACATGGCTGCATGCTCGTGATGCTCTTCAAGCGTAAACCAAAGCTGACGCGCGTGAATGCGGCCTTCGCCGGTGTGCCAGTGCAGCGCGGCAAGGCGTTCGTCGTCGAGATTCCCCACGAAGAAATCCTGTTCGTTTTGATTCGCGAAGATGCGGTACTTGGCTTCGGCGTACTCATCCATCGAGTAATAGCGATCCAAATGATCCGCGGAGATGTTCAAAATCACGGAGACGCGCGGGCGAAACGCGCGAATCGACTCGAGCTGGAATGAGGATACTTCCGCGACGACCCAATCGGAGGTCTTTGCATCGAGCACTTCGCGTATCAGCGGATTGCCGATATTGCCGCCGACATGCACCGATCCTGAGCCTGTCGAAGGGCCCGTTTCGCGCAGCAAATGACCGATCAGCGACGTTGTCGTCGATTTGCCCTTCGTTCCGGTGACGGCCACGATGGGCGCCTTGCAGAGGCGGTACGCGACTTCAATCTCGCTGTACACCGGAATGTTCGCGTCCTGCACGCGGCGCACGAGCGGTCCGTTGAGCGGCACGCCGGGCGAGACGATAGCCGTGTTCACCCGCGGCAGCACTGCGTCGAGTTCGGCGGGCGAGACGAATGTCGCGCCCAGCGCCTCGATCTGCGCGATCGCGTCACGAAGCTGCTCGCGCGGCTTTTCATCGGTGGCGTACACGTTTGCGCCGCGAGCGCGCAGCACTTCCGTACTCGCTTGTCCGCTGCGGCCTAAACCAATTACCAGGAGCGTTTCTTGACTACCAAATTGAGTCATCGGACAATCGCCAACCCTATAAATGAGAGCACAACGGAAGCGAGCCAGAAACGTGCGGTCACTTTTGTTTCCGGCCAGCCCACGAGCTCGAAATGATGGTGAAGCGGGCTCATGCGGAAGATCCGCTTACCGCCCGTGCGTTTAAAGTACGTAACTTGAATGATGACGGAGAGTGCTTCGGCTACGAACACGCCGCCGAGCACGACGAGCAACAACATCTCGCCGCTCAAAATCGCAACGCCGGAAAGCAACGCACCGAGCGCGAGCGATCCCGTATCGCCCATGAACAGCTTTGCGGGATGACGGTTATAGAGCAAAAATGCGAAGCACGCACCGACACCCAGCGCCGCGGCATATTGTGCGGCGATGAGGCCCAGCTCGTCGGCGGCGGTCGGCAAAAACGTCTGCGGAAAAACTGCGACGACGGCGTACAGCGCCAGCAGCGGCGGAATCATCGTTCCCGTCGCAAGTCCGTCAAGCCCATCGGTAAGGTTCACCGCGTGAATCGTTCCCGTAACAGCTGCAATTCCCAGGAGCAGCCAGAGCCAATGCGGCACGTGCAGCGTAAACCCCGGTACGCGGAGCAGCACGTCGCTCAGTGACGGCAGCGCACTCGCCTGCCAAAGAAAGATCGCCGCAACCACTGCCGTCAACAGGTACTTCGTTCGCGCCCGCAATCCGGCGTTTTTGCCGCGCCGTATTGCAGTATAGTCGTCGATGAAGCCGATGAGGCTGCATGCGGCGACGAGAAAGAACAGCGCGATCGAAAACGGATTAGGGAAGGCGAGCAGCGGAAGCAGTGCTACGACGAATGCGATTCCGCCCATCGTCGGCGTGCCGGATTTTTTTTGATGCGTCTGAGGAGCGTCTTCATAAGCGTGCTGACGGAATTGCAAGCGGCGAAGAATGGGCAGTTCGATGGCGCATGCAACCGCCGCCAACACAAAGCCGGTGAGGAAATCGATCCATGTGAAAGCCGCAAGAGCTGTGCTTCTCACGATTGCACGTCCGCAGCGAACAATGGATTCTCACCCTCTGCGCGCCACTTCAGCACGACGATCGGCGTCTGCTCGTCGCCGTTGCCGTGGGGATTCGAGAGCAATGCAGCCTCGACGTTCCGCCGGTTCACGCCTTGCGAAGCGCCGAGCACCTTTGCTTTCTCCAGGTCGTTCGCATCGACGATCGTGCAGGCGATGCCGGTGCGCTCGAACACCGACTGCGCGAACGCGTCGGGATTTTGCGGAGCAAAGACGATCGTCCGTTCGAATGGAGGCAGCGTTCCGGTGTATCCGTCTATCGCCGTAATCGCCTCGCCCATGATCTCGTAAAACATCCCGCGACGCCCGATCAGCCGTCCGGCGACATGCATCGCGGATGCGTACAGCACTTTCCAAACGCCGACTTGATCGATGACGATCTGCACCGACTCCGGCTGACTAACCGTGGCGAGTGCGCCCGCTCGCCGCGACAAAAAATACGCGACCCTTGAGGGACGCACGTACTCCGCGGGAACGGCCTGCCCTTGAGCTATCGCAACGGCAGTCTCCGAGATCGCCAGCACATCGCCCGGCCGCGCGATGCCGCTGACCGCGCGTTGCACGAGTCCGGCGAGATCGTCTCCCGGATGAACCAGCGGCGTACGCACGGGAATGGCAACTAAGCCGCTAGGGAGCTCTTTGCGATCGACGCGCAAACTGCTCAAGCGATGCCACCCTGAGTCAAACGAAGCGCTTCGACGATCTCCTCCATTTTGTACTTGCGCGACCCTTTGAGCAGCACGACGTCGTGAGAACCTGCATTCTCGCGCAGCCATTGCACCGCATCGCCATTCGTACCGAACATCACAATGCGCTCGCGCGGAAATCCCGCCGCTACTGCGCCCGCTGCAAGCGACGACGCATATTCACCGCCGCATAATAAAATATCGACATTCGCGCAGGCCGCATGAGCGCCGACGCGTTCGTGCATTGTCGGCGCATCGGTTCCGAGTTCGGCCATGCTTGCCAGCACAGCAATGCGGCGGGCTGCATCTTCGGTTGCAAACGCGTCGAGCGCAGCCATCATGCCCGTCGCATTCGCGTTGTACGCATCATAAATGATGCGCGTTCCGCCGTTCACTTCGATGGCTTCGTATCGTCCCGCCGGCAGCGTCAAATGCGGCACCGCCGCAATCAACTCTTCAACGGGAATTCCTAGAACGAGTGCGGCTGCGAGCGCCGCCGCGAGATTCGCGCGATTGTGCGCACCGGGAAGGCGAACGTCGACGGTGTAGCTCGCGGACTGGATGCCATAGGTCAACGCGAGCGTCCGTTCGTTTTCGAACCACACGCCGGGCATCTTCGGCGAACCGGTGCCGAACCAAAGCGGCGGCGTCGCAAGCGCGGCTGCGCGCATCACCGATTCGGAGTCGCACGCGTTCAGGACGGCCTGCGCGCCGAGCGAGAACAGCGCCCACTTCGTGCGCGCTAGACGCTCGCGCGATCCGAAAATTTCGAGATGTGCTTCACCGATATTGGTCAGCACGCCGATATGCGGCCGGGCGATCTGCACGAGAGCGGCAATATCGCCTTCGTGGCGCGCGCCCATTTCTATGACGAGCGCGCTGTGGTGCGGCTGTGCGGCGAGTAGCAGTTTGCTCACGCCGATTTCGTTGTTCTCGTTCGCGGGCGATGCGAGAACGTCGTCCTCGCCGTAATGTGCTGCAAGCAGCTGCGAGAGCAAATGTTTCGTCGTGGTTTTTCCCGCGCTTCCCGTAATGCCGATGACGTGGCCGTGAAAACCGCGACGGGCGGCGCCCGCGAGATCCATGTACGCGCGTTTCGTATCCTGCACGATGAGCGCGGGAGCGCCACCGGCAACCTCCGCGCGATCGACGACGAGCGCCGCCGCACCTTTCGCAAGGGCCTCACCAGTATATTCATGTCCGTCGAAACGCTCACCACGTAGTGCTAGGAACGTATCTCCGGGCTCGATAGTCCGCGTATCGGTAACGACGCGCAGCTCCGAGGGAAACGCCGCTTCGTTGACGACTTGCGCGCCGGTCGCGCGCTGCGCCTGCTCCAACGTGAGCTTCATCGCGTCACCGCTTCACGCTGTGCGAGTGCATCCCGCGCTACGGCAAGATCGTCGAACGGCAAAACTTGCGTTCCCACGATTTGATAATTCTCATGCCCTTTGCCCGCGATAACTACGACGTCGCCGGGCTGCGCGAACCCAATCGCTGCTTCGATCGCGCCACGGCGATCGAGTTTGACGGTATGCGGGGCGCTGCCGACGCCCGGAACGATTTCTTCGACTATAGCCTGCGGATCTTCGGTTCGCGGATTATCCGAGGTGACGTACGTATAGTCGGCATAGCGCGCAGCAACTTCACCCATTTGCGGACGCTTACCCCGATCGCGATCGCCGCCGCATCCAAATACCACGATGAGCCGCCGGGACGCCGTTTCACGAAGCGTACGCAATACGTTCTCGAGCGCGTCTGGAGTATGTGCGTAGTCCACAATCACGTCGATGCCGCCGCCGCGCACATGATCCATCCGCCCGGCGACGCGCGTGAGTGCTTCCAACCCGCGCGCCGAATCAGAATCCGGAATGCCCAGCGTTCTTGCAATCGCAATCGCGCACAATGCATTGGCAACGTTGAAGCGCCCGGGAACCCGCACGTGAAATCTCTGCGTATCCAAGACGAACGAGCTGCCGTCGGGCCGCACCTCGAGCGAATCGGGTCGCAGATCCGCACTATTGCGCAATGCGTACGTCAGAACCGGTTTGCGTGCACGCAATTCGCGAGCCCATCGCTCGCCGAGCTCGTCATCGGCGTTCAGCACGCACCGCGGCGCCATGTCGAAGAGACGGCGCTTCGCCGAAGCATACGCTTCGAATGTCTTATGAAAGTCGAGGTGATCGCGCGTGACGTTCGTAAGCGCGCCGATGCGGAAGCGGATATCCGCAACGCGCTGCAATGCGAGGGCGTGCGAACTGACTTCCATGGCGACGCCTTTTGCGCCGAGATCGCGCATCTGCGCAAGCAGCTCGTGCAGTTGCGGCGCAAGCGGCGTCGTGTTCGCAAGCGGCCATTCGCGATCGCCGAAGCGAGCGCCAATGGTGCCTATCGTGCCGCATGGAACGCCGCCTGCCGTAAGAATCGACGCCGTCATCTGAGAGGCCGTCGTCTTTCCATTCGTGCCGGTGATACCGGCTACAATCAGGTCGCGCGACGGCGCACCGTAAAATGCATCCGCGATCTGCGAAAGCGCGCGCGCAGAATCAGGGACGACAATCGTGGTTACATGCGCGGGCACGTCGCAGAGCTGCTCCACCATGACCGCAACCGCCCCGCGCTCCACAGCTTGCGAGAGAAACTGATGGCCGTCGGTGTGTTCGCCGCGCAACGCAACGAACAGCGCTCCGGGCCGAACCTCCCGAGAGTCGATCGTAACTGCCGTGATGGTTTTGTCACGTGCGCCGATGACGCGCGTGTTTTGTGCGAGCGATCCCAGCAACGAGTCCAATGAGACGCTCCACTCAGCATCCATGCCTACCGCTTCTCCACGGAGCTCGGCCGGACCAAGCGCCCTTTTGCGATTTCTTTTTTCGGCACCGGCAGGTTCGGCAGGACTCCTGCATGCAGCATCGCCGCCTTCGCAATTGCATCGAACGCCGGCGCAGCGACGACGGATCCGTAAATCGCGTCCTGCGGCTGCTCGACTTTCACGTAGATCACAAAGCGCGGGTGTTCGTACGGAACCATGCCGATGAAGGACGCGATGTATCCGCTGTAGCGTCCGTTGACGACGGCTTGTGCGGTGCCCGTCTTTCCCGCCGTGGTGTAGCCCGGAATTTGAGCGCTTGGGTTGCCGGTACCGCGTACGACGACGGCACGCAAGAATTGGCGCAGCAGCGTCGCAGTACGTTGCGAGAAGACGCGGTGCTCGTATTGCGTAGGATACGAATATATCGCGTTGCCGTTCGCATCGAGTATCGAGCGCACAATACGGGGCCGGACCAGCATACCGCCGTTTGCAATTGCCGCGTAGAAACGCGCCATCGCGATCGGCGTCACGGAAACACCTTGTCCGAATGACATCGTCGCGAGCGAACTGCCGCTCCAATCCGCGGGAGCCGGAACGAGTCCAGGGCTCTCACCCGAGATGCCGATCTGTGTGGGCTGATCGAAGCCGGCGCGTCTTTCCATAGCGTAAAAGCGTTGGGCACCGACCGCGAACGCGACTTCGGCCGCGCCCACGTTCAGCGAATCGGCGATGATCGTTTCCAGCGTATCGCCGTTCGGATCCGGCATGAGGCCGTCAACGGCATTGTAGATGCGGTTGCCGCCGACTTCCAGCGGACCGGCAGATTTAAAGCGCTCGGTGAGGGAAGTTTTACCGCTTTCCAGAGCCGCCGCCGCGGTGACCAGCTTGAACGTCGAACCGGGTTCGTACAGATCGGTTACCGCGCGATCGCGATAATCGTCGGATGAATACTTCCAGTAGGCATTGGGATCGTAATGCGGATAGTTTGCGAGCGCGAGCACCTCGCCCGTGTACGGGTCCATGACGATCGCGGTTCCGTTTTTCGCGTGAAAGCCTTTGACTTGCTTTTCCAACGCGCTTTCAGTGACGAACTGCAAATACGAATCGAGCGTCAGCTCCAGCGACAGACCCGGTTTGGCCGGACGTACGATCTTGTTGTGACCGAACGGAATAGGCCGTCCGAATTCGTCCGCTTCAATCGTTACGCGTCCCGACGTGCCCTTCAGCAAGTTGTCGTACGTGTACTCGAGCCCGGAGAGTCCGTTCTCGTCGATGCCGACAAAACCGAGAAGCGTCGAAGCGCTTTTACCGGCGACGTCGACGCGGCGGCCCGTATCCTCTTCAATCACGTCGACGCCCGGCAGATCCAGCGCCTGCACTTTATCGGCAGCGTCGTGCGCAATCTTACGCGCAATCCACACAAACTGCATGTGGCGATCGTGCATGATCGCGGCCGTGTTCTTATCGATCTTTCCGACGACGCGCTGCAACTGCGCGATCGTTTGATCCGGATCGCCTAAATCGTGCGGAACCGCGTAAACGCTTTCCGAGGGCAGCGAGCGGACCAGCACGTTGCCGTCACGATCCAAAATGCTGCCGCGGCGCGCAAAAACCTCAACCGTGTCGCTGCGTTGCGCGAGTGCCTGTTTCGCATACACGGGACCCTTGATCATCTGCACGTCGATGAGCCGCCACGAAAGATACACCGCGACGATCAACAGTCCGTAAAAAAGAACTTTCGCACGCCGGGGTCCGACGCGCGAAAAGGTCCGCTTGTGCATGCCGGGCGTTACCTTATTTCGCGCTGAACAAATTCGCTAAGCCGGAAAGAAAGGCGAGGTGGGCGTGGTCCTCCTGCCTGACCGGCGGCGGCAGCGTAACGAGCGCAAACTGTTGCGGATCGGTCATATGCAGCTGCGCCGCCACCTTTGCAAGACGATCGTCGCTGCGTAAAGCCGCGAGCTGATCGTCCAGACGAGCGGTCTCGGCCTGCAACTGCGCACGTTCGCGTTGGGCTCTTGCAACGGCGTAATTCAAGCTCGTCAAGCGCGCGGTGAGCGTCACGTAGATCATCACCAGCGTCAAGCCGACCGCGAGCGCGCCGCAGAATTTCAACAGTCCGGCGTACCGGCCTCGCGCCGCACGCGAAACGCGACGCTGCGTTGCATGCTTGGCACTGCGAACGTTTACTACTCTTGGCTTTGGCTGTGCAACCATTAACTGGCCTTCCGTTGGGCTGCGCGCAATTTGGCGCTGCGCGCGCGTGGATTCCGCTCGATCTCCGCGTCGCTCGGAACGATGGGTTTTCGCGTGATGACGTCGAGGCGTTCGTCTTCACGAAACGAGTGTTTGACGATCCGATCCTCGAGCGAATGAAAGCTGATAACCACTACACGGCCCACTTCACGCAAACGTCCGACCGCGCTGTCGAGGCTCTCTCGCAACGCGTCGAGTTCGTCGTTCACCGCAATGCGCAGCGCCTGGAACACGCGTGTCGCGGGATGAATGCGCTCGCGCTGTCCGGGGCGATGCAGCAGTCCGCTAATCATCTGCGCGAACTCCATCGTCCCACGCGGAAGCGTTCCAGATTGTCTACGCTGCACGATGACGCGCGCGATTTTCCGGGCGGCGCGCTCTTGACCGTAATGAAAGAAGATGTCGGCAAGCTCGGTCTCGCTCGCGGTCATCAGAATGTCGTACGCGCTTTGACCGGCGTCGGGATTCATGCGCATGTCGAGCGGTGCGGACTCGCGGAATGAAAAACCGCGCGAGGCTTGATCAAATTGCATCGACGAAACCCCCAAGTCGTAGAGAACGCCGTCGACCCGCTCGATCCCGAGCCGATCCAAAACGGACGAAAGCTCCCGGAAATTGGATTGCGCGAAGGTAAAAGCGGGGTCGTTTATTGCGGCGGCGCGTGTTTGCGCGTGAGGATCCGCATCCAAAGCAATGAGTCTGCCACCCCTCAGACGCTCCAAGATCCCCCGGCTGTGCCCGCCGGCCCCGAAGGTTGCATCGACATAGATCCCATCCGGCCGGATCGCCAAATAGTCCAGCGATTCCGCGAATAAGACCGGAATGTGCTCGTCCATCCGTCCACTCCGGCATCAGTACAACCCCAACTCGGCCATAAAGTCTCCCACCTCGTCCTTGGGAGCCGCGTGCTGCGCCAGGCGCTCCCGGGCCCAGACCTCCACGCGCGTAAGCGAGCCTATTGAGGTGACGTCACGTTCTATGCCCGCGTACTCGCGTAGCGTCCCTGGGATGAGCAGGCGCCCCTGGGCGTCGCACGCGACCTCCTCGGTGTGTGCAAAGACGTACCGGACGAATCGCCTGTAGCGCTCGTCCTTGGTTGGAGCCGCTTCAAGCCGGGCGCAGAACTCTGCCCACGTCTGCTCCGGATAAAGCACTAGGCACGGCTCCGGCGGAGCTATAGTAAGGATGAAACCGGTACCAAGCCGCTCGCGAAACCGCGCGGGCACGATGAGGCGGCCCTTGTCATCAAGGGCGTGCTCCACCGAACCGGAAAAGCGCGGCAAGTCCGCGTGCAAGCTACCCTCCCTTGGTCACCACTTTGCACCACTTTGCACCACTATACGCTCGCGGCATGCCACTTGCAAGTGGAGGGAGGCCTAAGGTAAGCTACGCCATC
>CAZHGH010000028.1:23053-34923 GCA_964531205.1 uncultured bacterium | reverse complement strand
CCGAACGGATCAGCGACGGCGAAGAGATTCGCGTGCCGCTCGCCGGTGAAGCGACACCTGCGCCGGCGCATCGCACGCGCAACCGTAAAACGCACGCGCGTACGCCGGATATTTCCATCGACGTAAATGCCGCGGACGCGGCCTCACTTGCGTCGTTGCCGGGAATCGGCGAAACGCTCGCGGAGCGTATCGTCGAGTACCGCAATCTGAACGGGCCGTTTGCGTCGCTCGACGAACTCGCCGACGTTGCGGGAATGACGCAGCGCCGTATCGATGCGGTTTTGCCGTACTTACGCATTAGCACGGGACGTTAGCGAAGGCGCCAGTTGTAAGCCGGGCGAACCCGGCAACATGGAATCTCAGCTGCCCGCGCGCGAGACCCTTCCCGCGCTTATCCGCCGTTCTCTTTCCGAGCCGCGCGATGCGGTGCTGCTGGAGCGTTTGAACGAAACGTGGGTTCCGACCTCGAGCGAAAAATTGCTTTCGCGCGTTGAGCGGCTTGCGTGCGCGATACGCAACGCCGGATTGCAGCGCGGCGATCGCGTGGCGCTCATTGCCTCCGATTGCGTGAACTGGATCGTTACAGACTTCGCGACCTTGTTCTCGGGTTGCGTCGTCGTTCCGATCTTCCCGACGCAGGCGGCCGATCAAGTCGCGTACATCTTGCAAAACTCCGAGGCGAAGTTGATCTTCGCCGATACGCTTGAAGCAGCTCAGCGGCTCAAACAGTTGGGCGTCGTGCTTCCGCAACTCGTGGTCTTTGAATCGACGGGCGAAGATTCGCTCGAAGTGTTTGAGGCGCAAGGTGCGCGCGTTCAAGCGATGCATCCGGATTGGCCCGAAGCGTTCGAGCGCGAAATCGCGCCGGAGGACATGGCCGTTCTTATCTATACGTCCGGTACCACGGGTGAGCCCAAAGGCGTGATGCTCTCGCATTACAACCTCGTTTTCACGGCGCAATCCTCATTTAATTACGGCTTCCACGAGGTCGGACAGGGCACCGACGTACTTTCGGTGCTGCCGTTCTCGCACATCTACGAGCACTGCATCATTTACGGCTTTATGCTCTCGAAGGTACGCCATCACATCAGCCATCACGTCGACGAACTGGCTCGCGATCTCCGCGAAGTGCGTCCGTTTGTCATGACCGCCGTACCTCGTCTATTCGAGCGCGTTTTAGCCGGCATCACAACAAAAGCAAAGCTCCACGGCGGTTTGCAGGCGAAGCTGGTTCCATGGGCGTTGCACGTGGGCCGCGATTACATGAGCGCCAGAACTCGCAAACAAAACCCGGGCCTAAAACTCGATCTTCAATATGCGATTGCACATGCGCTCGTGCTTCGCAAATTGCGGCCGCTTCTTGGTTTAGATAGACTCAAGTTTTTCGTGAGCGGTTCCGCGCCGCTGCATTTCGACACGGCAATGACGCTGCTCGCAATGGGCATTCCGATCGTCGAAGGCTACGGTCCCACTGAGTGCTCGCCGGTTATTACCGTAAATACGTTCAGCAACAATCACTACAATACGGTCGGCAAGCCGATTCCCGGCGTGGAGATTCGCATCGCGGCGGATGGCGAGGTGCTCGCTCGAGGCCCGAACGTCATGATGGGCTACTATAAAAATGAAGCGGCGACACGTGAAGTAATGGAAGACGGCTGGTACCACACCGGCGACATCGGCGAAATCGACGCCGAGGGCTTTCTGCATATCACCGATCGCAAGAAGGAACTCTTCAAGACCAGCGGGGGCAAATTCGTGGCGCCTTCCCGCGTGGAAGCGGCAATAAAACGATCGGTGTACGTGAACCAAGTCATGCTGGTCGGCGACTCGCGTCCGCATCCAATCGCATTAATATCGCCGGATTGGGCGCTCGTGCGTACGGAGCTCGGAATACCGGATAGCGTTTCGATCGACGAACTGCGTACGCGGCCCGATGTCGTGCATCTGCTAACGCGTGAAGTGCACACGAACACGGCGGATCTCGCGAAGTTCGAACAAGTGCGTAGAATTATCATTCTTCCTCGCGAACTCAGCGTCGAAAGCGGGGAACTTTCGCCGACGCTCAAGGTCAAGCGGCGCGTAGTCGAGGCAAAATACGCGCCCGATATCGATCGTCTCTACGCCGAAATGGCGGCTCCTTTGCCGGCGTGAGCGATTCGCACAACGGGCAGCCGCATCGCGTCGATGAGGTCCTGCGCGGACCGATCAAGAGCAAAACCGTTTTTCCCGCGTTGATTCTGCATTTGGTGAAAAAACGGCCCGATCATGGATACGGTTTGATGCAACGCATCGACGCATTGTGCGGCGGACTCATCGCGGTCAACACGAATAAAATTTATCCGCTGCTTCGCCGTCTGGAAGAGCGCGGGTTTCTGACTGCCACGTGGGATCATCCGACGAAACGCTCGCGCCGGATCTACCATATCACGCGCGAAGGCGAAGAGCGCCTCGACCGCATTAAAGGTGCGATGCTGCCATACTTGGATGCGATCGTCGAGGCAGTCGACGATTTGAAGCGCGAGCTTTATCGCTAAACGCCATGTTTCTGAGCCTAGTGCATCTGCAAGATCTCCGCTGCCGGCAATGCAATGCACTGCTGGCGACGGCGGGCGCGCGTTCGTTCATCGTCGATTCGAACGGCGATCCGATGAGCTTCTCGCAAGACGATCCGCCGGCGGAGATGGTCGTTCAACTTGCCTGTCCCGACGGCCACGTTACGGAACTGAACGTGCCCAACGAGATCGGCGCTGAAGAATCGATTCAAACGCCGGACGATGCGCCGATCGCCGAAGATGCTTACGCGGTTTCCGGAACAACCGAAAGCGGTAAGTCGATCTTCGGGTAATGCCATAAAGCTGTCTCAGAGGTTGACCTGCGGGGCGGGGCGCAATTTTACCGCCGCGCTTTTTCTCGCGCAGACTAGTGGAGAACCACCTTGTTGAAAAGACTCTTGCCGCTGTTGCTTTGCGGCGCTTTGATCGGCGCAACGCCGGCGCCTTCGCCGTCCCCGGCTGCGGCTGCCGCGGAAGCAGTGCAGGCCGGCGAATCGCAAGATGCGGTGACGCAGCATACCATCACTATCGGCGGGCGCAGCTACGCCTACACGGCACGCGCCGGCACGATCACGCTCATGGACGATAGCGATAAACCGGCAGCGAGCGTTTTTTACACGGCGTACACGCTCGACGGCGGCGACACGTCGCGTCCGGTCACGTTCCTCTATAACGGCGGTCCGGGCAGCTCGACGATGTGGCTGCGCATGGGATCCTTTGGTCCGGTGCGCGTCCTCGCCGGCAACGGCAGACCGTCGGGACCTCCGCCATACCGCATCGTCGATAATTCGCAGAGTCTACTCGACAAGAGCGATCTCGTCTTCATCGATATGCCCGACAGCGGCTTTGGCCGGATCGAGCCGGGGAAAGAAAAGCAGTTCTTCGGCGTCGATCAAGACGTAGCGGCGTTCGGCCAATTCATCCAGCGCTACATCACCAAATTCCATCGCTGGAACTCGCCGAAGTTCTTGTTCGGCGAGAGCTACGGTACGACGCGTTCCGCCGCACTCGCGAACTATCTGCTCGGCAAGGGCGTCGCGCTCAACGGCGTGGTGCTGCTCTCCTCGATTTTGAACTTCGGCGTCGACGGCGGGAACGGCGAACCGAACGCGACCGGCGACTGGTACTACGTTTTGTATCTTCCCACGGAAGCCGCAACCGCATGGTATCACAACAAGATTCCGAACAAGCCCGACCTCACATCGTTCTTGGCGCAAGTGCGCCAATTCGCGACGGGCGATTACCTGAGCGCACTTTACAAAGGCGCGAGCATTAGCAACGCCGAGCGTACCAGCGTTGCACGCCGGCTCAGCTACTTCTTGGGAATCCCGCAGTCGTATGTGTTGAATTCGAATCTGCGTGTGCCGTACGATCGCTACCAACGCGAGTTGCTGCGCGGACAAAATCTCGTCTTCGGCCGTCTCGATTCGCGCTACACGACGTACGGTTTGCAGCAGGCTTCGAACGAAGGACCGCCGTGGGATCCGACCGATTCGTCGATCGACGCGCCATACACGACGGCGGTCAACGCGTACCTCCGCGACGATTTAAAGTACAACACGCCGCTGCAGTACCGCCCGAATATTTACGGCATTATCTACGCAAACGGCAATTCGTGGGACTTCACCCACGATCGCCGTCAGCCGACAAACGTTGCACCCGATCTGGCCGAGGCGATGACGCAGAACCCTTTGTTGAAGGTCTTCTCAGCCAACGGTTACTACGATTTCGCGACGCCGTTTTTCGAAACGGAATATACACTCTCGCATCTGCAGATCGCGCCGTCGCTGCAGAACAACATCACGTTCGGATACTATCAATCAGGGCACATGGTCTATCTGAACGACGATTCACTGGCGCAATTCAAATCCGATCTTTCGCGCTGGTATGACAGCGCGCTGGGCCGCTGAGAGGAATACAAAAAAATGAAAAACGGCAAAAGACTCTTAGCGCTCGTAACGTGCATCGGTCTCATCGCCGCAGCACCTGCGCCTAAACCATCGCCTAAACCGGTTATTCCGCCGGCCACGCCCGACGCGCTCACGCAGCATGTGAATCACGTCGGCGGTCAGGCAATTCCTTACACCGCACGCGCCGGCACGATCACGCTGCGCAACGACAAGGACGAAATCACCGCGCGCATGTTCTACGTGGCATACACGAAGAACGGTGCGGATCCGAACCACCGTCCGGTAACGTTTTTCTACAACGGCGGTCCCGGCAGCTCGACCGTTTGGCTTCGAATGGCGTCGTTCGGTCCGGTCCGCGTGAAAGTCACGAACGGCGCATCAACGCCTCCTGCGCCGTACACGCTGCTCGACAATCCGGACAGCCTGCTCGACAAGACCGACGAAGTCTTCGTCGACGCGCCTAACACGGGCTATAGCCGCGTCATCGGATACGGCAAGCCGGAAGAGTTCATGGGCGTCGATCAAGACGGGCGGGCCTTCACCCAATTCATTCAGCGCTACCTCTCGCAATCGGGGCGGTGGAACTCGCCGAAGTTTCTGTTCGGAGAAAGCTACGGCACGACGCGCGACGCAGTGCTCGTGAATATGCTGCAGAACGCGAACATTCAGATCAACGGCGTCGTCTTTCTCTCGTCGGTTCTGAACTTCGGCTTGACGGGTCTGGGCGGCTTCAATCCCATCGGCGGCGGCGATTGGGCGTACGTGTTGTACCTGCCGACGGAAGCGGCAACCGCGTGGTATCACCACAAAACCTATCCGCGGCCCGCGAGTCTGCAGCAATTTCTCAACGGCGTCGAAGAGTTCGCCGGGACGGAGTACTTGCATGCGCTCGCGCAAGGCGATCATCTTAGCTCCGGCGAGCGTGACAGCGTCGTTCGCAAGTTGCATCAATACCTGGGATTGTCCGAAGATTACATTCGCAACTCGCACATGCGCATTCCGTACTATGCGTTTACGAAGGAGTTGCTGCGCAACCAAGATACGATCGTCGGCCGCTACGACTCGCGGTACGCAACGTATGGCGTCGATCGCATGTCGGATTTTCCGGATTGGGATCCGTCGGACGTCGGCATGAACAGCGCGGTCGTCTCCGAGTGGAACCGGTACGTGCGTGAGGACCTGCATTACAATACGAACATGATGTACCGTCCGACCGCCTATGGTCCGGTTCTCGGCGCGCGTTGGGACATGCATCACAACGGACAGGATCCGCCGGCGAACGTCGTTCCGGATATCGCTGCGGCGATGTCTCAGAATCCGCATCTGCAGGTCTTTTCGGGGAACGGCTATTACGATTTCGCAACGCCGTTCTTCGCAACGCATTACACGTTCGGCCACATGGACATCGCGCCGCAGCTGGAGCGGAACATCACCTTCGGCGATTATCCGTCGGGGCACATGGTGTATCTCAATCCGTCCGCGCGCGTGCAGTTCAAGAGCGATCTCGCTCGCTGGTACGACAAGGCCTTGTCGGGCAGGTAATTCAAGGGGCCAAACCCCGAGGTTGAGAACCGCCGCACATGCGGCGGTTCTTTTTTCTTTTGCTGACCGTGTTTGTGCTATCCGGGTGCAACGGTACGAACCTTCGCACGCCGGCGGGCCCGCACGGCGTCTTGCGCATCGCCGACATCGTTGATCCGCCCTCGCTCAATCCGCTGCTCGCGCACGATCAGGCCACCATTGGATACGATCTGCTGATGTGTCAAACGCTCATCGGCTTGGATGGGTCGAACCGTTTGGTACCCGTGCTCGTTACGCGCATTCCGTCCCGCGCAAACGGCGACATTTCACCGGATGGGAAACGCATCACGTACCATTTGCGGCCCGGCATCCGTTTTGCCGACGGCACGCCGCTCACGTCGGCAGACGTGGCGTTCACTTACCGTGCGATCCTCGATCCACACAACAACGTGCTGTCGGTCGACGCCTATCAACGCATCGCATCACTTCGCACGCCCGATACGTACACCGTCGTCATCATGCTCAAAGCACCGTGGAACGCCGCCGTGACGCGTCTGTTCGCCCAATCGGATTTTGCATTCGGCATATTACCCGCGCACGCGTTTTCAGGAACGCGATTGGAGCGGGCGGCATGGGAGCAGCATCCCTTCGGCAGCGGACCGTTCCGCGTGGTGCAGTGGCAGCGGGGCGATCGCATCGTCCTCGACGCGAATCCATATTTCCGGCCGCGGCCGAACCTCACGCAAATCGTTCTGCGCATCATCCCGGACGCTAACACGGCGTTCAACGCACTGCGCACGCATGAGGTGGATATCGCGCCGCTTTACCCGGAGATGCTCGCAGAAGCGCGGCGTTTACGCGATATTACGGTGCAGCAAACGCCTGAAAATGCGACGTTTTGGCTAACGTTGCAGACGAGCCGCCCGCCGGCCGGCGACCTTCGCATTCGGCACGCTGTTGCATTTGCGCTCGACTTGAAGACCATCGCGGACGTTTACCGGCATGAATACCCCGAAGCAGCGGCGTTTGTGCCGCCGGTGCTCCGGTGGCATGACGGCGCGCTTACGCCCTATCCCCACGATCTGCGCAAGGCTCGGGAATTGGCCGGCACGAGAGGTATCGACATGCTGCTGGTTACGGCGAGCGAAACGCGATTGTTTAACCGGATCGCGACCGTTGTGCAGCAGCAGCTCTCGCAAGCTGGAATGCACGTGTCCATCAAACAATTCCCGACCGCGCTTTTCAATGCTCCTGAGGGCCCCATCCGCAACGCGCGTTTCACCCTCTCCATTGATGGATGGATTGGCGGCGCGGATCCGGAGCAATCAGTGGTCTTTTTATGCGATCAAGCGAACGGAAACGGCAGCAACATCTCGCGGTATTGCAACCCACGCTTTGAAGCGCTGTTTCGCGACCAAGAGCGTACGGCGAGTACTGCGCAACGCGAACGCGACTTCGTCGAAATGCAGCGAATGATTCATGATGACGTGCCGGTCATTCCGCTTTATTATGAAACGTATTTCGACGGTGTAAGCACGCGTGTAAATGGATTCATGCGCAACATGTTGCGGTTTCCCGTGGCGCCGGAAACTTGGAGCGCGCGCTAGCGCGCTCCACTTACCATTTGCATCGCTCGAGCCGCTTTCGCTCTCAGGACATTGAAAGCCGCGTACATGTCCGAGGTCGGACGCGCGTCCGCACTTTCAACGGCACCTTCGAGGCCTTGCAGCGCGTCGGCGATGTAGCGCAAACTGCTGAAGTCCTGCGCCGGGTGACCGATCGAATCGTCCGGCGTCGGTGACGGCGCCTGTCCGACGACGCTGCGCAATGCCGGATGTGTCTTCACCAGTGCGGTTGCGCGTTTCAGTGCAGCCTTCACGCTCGCAGTCTCAGTTTCGATCGCCTGCGCCAACGCAAACTGCGCGTGCAAATCAGCGTCCGAGACGTGAGATGTGGGATCGCGTTTAATCACCAACGGTTGCGCGTAGGTTTTGCCGGAGATGCTCAAGCGAACTGTGTATCGCCCAGGCGGAGCCAGAGGTCCGCTCCCACCTCGCCGCCGAGCGCGGCCCGCTCCGGAATAATGTAAGTCCCATGTGAAACGGTGCGCTCCCGGCGCATTTGAAGGCGGGAACTGCGTTTGTAGCCAGTACGCCGGAATGTCGACCGTTTTCGGATTTACGCTGATCGGTCGATCCGTCGACGCCCATTGCCGCACAAGGTGTCCGGATGCATCGACGATTTGCAGCGTGAGCGTTCCGCGCGCGCTGCCGACGTAGTAATCGAGAATCGCCCCATACGGCGGATTCGGCAATTGCGTCTCATCGAACGGGATCGGCGTTCCCTGATCCGATCGCGCAGGTATGCGGTAAGCAACGTCAGGCGTAAACAGCTGCGCCTGCTTTTGCGCAGCCGAGGTCACTTGGCGCAGCGCCTTTGCGTCGTCGAGAATCCAAATGCCCCGTCCGTGCGTGGCGAGGATCACGTCTTCACCGTTGAACACGATATCACGCATTGAAGTAACGGGCAGATTCTGCTGCAGCGGCTGCCAGTTCGCGCCGTCGTTGAAGGAGACGTACACGTGGCGCTCCGTGCCGGCGTAGAGTAAACCGGCGCGCTTCGGATCCTCTCGAACGACATTTACCGATTCGTCGGCGGGAATGCCGCTGACGCTGCGCGTCCAGTGCTTACCGCCGTCATGCGTTTTATAGATGTACGGGTGATTGTCGTCGAGACGGTGGCGATCGATTGCGGCGTATGCCGTGCCGGCATCGAAGTGCGACGCATCGATGATGCCGACTTTGCTCCATGGCGTGAGGGCGGCCGGCGTCACGTTTTGCCAGTGCGCGCCTTCATCGCGCGTGAGCCAAATCAATCCGTCGTCGGTTCCGGCCCAGATAAGGTGCGCGCGTACGGGCGATGGCGCGATCCAATACACGACGCCGCGGCGCGCAAGGCCCGTGTTGTCGGCGATCGTCGGCGAGTCGAGATTCGGCGGAACGGTGTTCGTGGGCCGCGTGAGATCCGGACTGATGATCTTCCAACTGTTGCCGCCGTCGCCACTGCGGAAGATCCGTTGGTGGCTCATGTAAATGACATGTGGATTCTGCGGCGAGATCACGACGGGCAGCGTCCAAGTGTTGCGCCAAACGGTGTCGGGATATTTGATCGTCGGATCGATCGTCATCTCCCAATTCGTGTCGACGTTTTCCACCGTGCCGGGGGCATTGCCGTACGCGACGCCGGGACGGGTCGGATCGGCAGCGATCGTGCCGCTTTCGCCGCCGACGTCAATCGGTTTCCAGTCGCGCGTCGAGATATTCGAGTGGATGCTGCGGCTCGGAACTGCGACCGCGCCCGAATCTTGCTGCGCGCCGTACACCCAATACGGAAAGCGATTGTCGGTGATGACGTGATACACTTGCGCCGTCGATTGGTTGTACCACGAGCTCCACGTCTTTGCACCGTCGAGCGTTACCACGACACCTTGATCGCCGCCGAGAATCATGCGGTTCGTGTCGTTCGGATCGATCCACATGACGTGATAGTCGTCGCCGCCGGGCGCGCCTTTGATCGCATCGAAAGACCGTCCGGCGTCCGTCGAACGGTATGTCGACGTGTTCATCACGTAGATTTCATCTGCGTTTTTCGGATCCGCGGTGATTTTACTGAAATACCAGCCGCGCTTCCAAATACGAAATTCACCGTCGGTGTGCGCCCACGTCGCACCGCCATCATCGGAACGGTACATGCCGCCGGTTTTTTCATCGTTGGTATCTACAATCGCGTACACGCGATCGTGATTTGCCGGAGAAACGGCGACGCCGATGTGGCCCACAACGCCGGCGGGAAAACCGTGCCCCGTGATGTGCGTCCACGTTTTGCCGGAGTCCGTGCTCTTGTATAAACCGCCGCCCGGACCATTGCTCGGCGGATAAACGTTCCACGGCGGACGCCGCGTTTGCCAAAGCGCTGCATACACGACGTTCGGATCCGCCGGATCGAGTTCTACGTCGATCGCGCCGGTATTAGTATCGTGAAACAGCACTTGGCTCCACGTCTTGCCGCCGTCGATGGACTTGAAGACGCCGCGCTGCGCATTCGGCCCGTACTGATGGCCAAGCGCCGCAACGTACACAACGTTTGCATCTTTCGGATCGATCGCAATGTGTCCGATTTGCCGCGTGTCGTCCAGACCGATATACGACCACGTCTTGCCGCCGTCGATCGATTTGTACATGCCGTTGCCGTGCTGAATATCGGAACGCATGTCGGCTTCGCCTGACCCAACGTAGATTGTGTTGGGATCGCTCGGCGCAATCGCAATCGCGCCTATCGATGCAACCGGTTGACTATCGAAGATCGGCGTCCACGTACGTCCGGCATTCTCCGTCTTCCACACGCCGCCGCCGACGGAGCCGAAATAGAACGCGTTTGGCCGGCTTGGAACCCCTGCCACCGCAATGGCACGGCCGCCGCGCAGCGGTCCGATATTCCGCCACTGCAGTTGCGCAAACGTCCTGGGATCGACCGTTTGGGCGCGCGCCGGCACCGCATACAGCGGCAGCGTAAAGACGAGCGCCGGCAATAACAAAAACAAGCGTCGCATAGGCGCTGCTTTCCCCTCTATGTCGCGCGCGCCTTCGTACGGTGCGGACGTTAGTTATAGTGCTTCAATCAGGCAGGTCGTCGGGAACCTCTGTGACGTTCAGGCGCCGTAGATCGCGCAAGAACTCATTGAAACGTTGTTTCTGCCGATCGTTAATGCGCTTGAATTCACGCTCAGTCCAATCACGGACTTGTTGCAAGGCAACGTTTCCCGCTTGCGCCAAAACAATCGATACGGCGGCGGCCCGCGCCGAAAAATCATTCCACGCAAAATATGATTCGAGACGATTGCAAACGGCGTCGGTCGCCGTTAATACGTATAGCAGCTTGTCGTCTTTTCTTGCGGTAAAGTATCGGCCATCCGGAAGAATCTCGCCGCCCACGGTCAACGGTCCCTTTGGGAATTCCAACACCACTCCGTCACGCTCGTAGTGCTGCTTAGTTTTTGCGAGCACAAAGCCGATCTTTCGCAACGCTTCAGCAATGGGCTTATTTACCATTCCGAAAGCTAGTATGAAATCGATGTCGTAGGACTGATACGCGTCAGGCACGTAAAATGTTGCCGCGCTACCGCCCGTGAGAACCGCTTTCGTCCCGATTGCGTTCAATGCTGTGCATACGTCGAACGCGCTGTCTATAAGAACGTTGGCGTCCATATAGTCTACAGCGGTTTACCGCGACGGCGTGGTCTACGGCGCTGCGACGAAACAAGAAAAAAATACTGCCTGTTATCTCGCGCGATGCGATCGAGTAATGCTTTTAACTCCACGTATGCGTAGTAATTTGGATTGAGCGTTACGCGTCGTTGACGGCCGTACAAGCGTGTCGCTAACACTCCATCACGTTCAAAATCGTCGATGAAACGGATAACTGATCTGGGTTCCGCTTTCAGCAACGCCGCCAGTTCTGAGGGGTACGTTTCTTCGAGCATCGCGGTCAGGACGAGAATACCGGTACGCAAAGGGGAACCAAAAAGCCGGACGTCCGGACGGTTGTCGTCTTCCACGGCATTTATTGTAAATAATTTCCAATTAAAAGTAAATAATTACCTATTATTTGGAAAAATTTACCTGATGATCTAAGGCGACCTATGGAACGAGAACGGTCTTCTCTCCGGCGGTTTTCGCGACGCGTGCGTACGCTTCGGGCGCTTCATTGAGCGGAAACCTGGCCGTACAACGCACCGGTTCGATTTGACTGGCTTGAAACGGAGCGTGCAGTTCGGTGAGAATCTTTGCGGCCTCTACAGCTGTGAATGAGGCGCCGCCACTGTTCACGC
>CAZHGH010000028.1:0-22953 GCA_964531205.1 uncultured bacterium | reverse complement strand
GTGAGAATCTTTGCGGCCTCTACAGCTGTGAATGAGGCGCCGCCACTGTTCACGCCCACCAGCGAAAGATCGCGACGGTAGAGATCCAGTAAATCGAACTGCTCCAGCTGGCGGCCGGCAGCCCCGGAAATGATGAGCATGCGCCCCCGAGGCGCAAGCGCTTCGAACAACGGTTCAAAGATTTGCGCACCGACGACATTGAGCGCGACATCGCATCCGCGCCCGCCCGTAGCTTTGCGTACAACCTCTGCCAAATCGTTCTTATCCGACTGCGCAACGGCGGCGATCTTGCTTGCATCGATACCGCTGCGTTCGGTTTCATTCAAGATCAGCGCGATGACGCGTGCACCCACGTAGTGCGCGATTTGCACGGCGGCCGAACCGACGGAACCGGCCGCACCGCTGACCAGTACCCAATCGCCGCGGCGAATTTGGCCGCGCTCGACGAGCGCCATCCACGCCGTGATAAACGGAATGCCCGATGAAGCGGCGTCTTCCGCGGAAAGGCGCGGCGGACGCAGCGCTACGGCATTTTCGGGAAGTGCGATATATTCGGCGTGCGTTCCATCGCGCAAAAAGCCCAGGTCGCCGCCTCCCGATCCCCAGACCTCCTCATCAAGGAGATGCGGCGGCCCTTGAATGACCCTGCCGGCGAAGTCGCGGCCGATGATGCGCGGCAGAGGCGTGTGCGGAAAACCGCCGCGGATGTTCACGATGTCGCTTGGGTTGATGCCCGCGGCCTCGATGCGCACAAGCACTTCGCCGGGCTGCGGCGTGGGTTGCGGAACGTCGCTCACCCCCACCGAACCCGGCGAATTTGTAAACTCCGTTAGGAGGACGGCGCGCAATTACCAGCCTCCGCCGGCACCTCCGCCCGAATCTCCGCCGCCGAAGCCGCCTCCTCCACCGAAGTCGCCTCCGCCGCCGAAGCCGCCGCCGCCCCAGTCGCCGCCGCCCCCGCCGCCGACGTCCGCTTGACCAGGATCGGATTGCCAACCGCCGGCGTCACCGGGAGCGTTCCCGGCGTTCGGATCCATGGCGGCATAGTCGCCGCCGGCACCGTAATTGCGGCCGCCGAAGAGCTCGTTACCGAGCCACGCACCGCCAAGCCCGCCGAGCAGGCCGCTCCAGAAGCCGCCTCCTCCGCCGAAGCCGCCGTAGCCGTAACCCGGGCCCGGACCATAGCCGGGTCCGGGTCCGTAACCCGGGCCGCCTGGAGCGCCGGGACCGCCGTAGTAGCGTGGGCCTGAGGCCGCACGCATTATAGAACGGATGATAAAGAACGCGAAGAGCGCGATAATAATCCACCAAAACACGCTTATATGTACTCCGCTAGTGCCTTGTTGTTGCGCGTAGCCCCCATAGCCGCGGCGCGATACGGGCTGCGTACTGCGCAGCGAGCCTAGATGGGAGCGGTAGATGTCGAGCACCGAGTTCACCGCGGTCGTTATACCGCCGTCGAAATCGCCAGCGCGGAACTGCGCATTCATCGCGTTGACGATCGATTGCGAGGTCGATCCGCTCCACCAGCCGGATTGAATTAACGCGCGATCGGGCAGGACGTAGCTCTTTCGATCACCTTTGTCGATGAAGATGAGGACGCCGTTGACCTGTTGCTGCGCGAATGCATTTTCGGCCGCAGTTCGTACGTCGGCGCCTGCAACGGACGGCACCGTTTCCACGATCACTTCTTTGCCGGTTTGCGCGTTGAAATTCGAAATGCGCGTGTTGAGGTCGCTGACCGCCGAGGCGCTGAACATGCCGGCTTGATCTTGCACGAATTGCTTCGCGAAGGCCGGCGACGCTGTGACCGCAAGGGCGAGCAACACAGCTGTGAGTGCTTTCATTATTGTCCTAGACCTCCGACAGCGATCAATGCGCCTCCGACGACGCTGAACGCAAAAATGATGAGAAATGCCCATACTCCGGCGCGTTTCCAGGCATCTTTCCGGCGGCGAGCATCGCGAGTTGTGTGAGCTCTTCCGTGTCCGGGTGTCATGATGTTTGTGCCTGCCGTTCGTGACCGAGAGCCCAGAGCCGTTCCAGATTGTAAAATGCTCGTTGCTCGGGAGTGAAGACGTGGACGATCACCGTGCCGAGATCCAGAAGAATCCAATTTCCATCCGCATATCCCTCGACACGCGAGACGCGCAACCCGGCTTCTTCGACCTTTTCCGAGATGCTGTCCGCGATCGATCGCGTCTGAATTTTGGAGCGTCCGGTGATCACCACGAATTTGTCCGCGATGATCGTTCGCCCGGCGACGTCGATTTCGGTGACGTCTTCCGCTTTTTTGTCGAGTGCAGCTCCGCGCACGATTTCAAGAATGTCCGGCAGTGCGAACCTCCAATGCATCGGCCTTCAGGCCGAAGGTATTCATCGCCGCCGCCGTTTGCGGGGCGAGCGGCAAGTGCCTCTGAGTAAGATACCGCAGGGACGAGGCGATCGTTGCATGCATGGCGGCCTTGAGATCGCGCTTTGCGAGTTCCGCCATTTCGGCACGGCCGGCGTAGTCGCGCCCGGGCTCGAGGGCATCCGCCAGGTACAGGATGCAATCAAGCGTCCCCATTTCGCCCGATCCAAGCGTGTGCTTGGCGATGGCCGAGAGAATCTCCGCATCTTTCACGCCGAACTCGTCGCGCGCAAGCGCGGCGGAGAGCGGCGCATGCAGCACGATCGGATTGCGCCGCGAGAATTCGTCAATCTCCACGCCCCGCCGCTCACATTCCGCAATCAGGCGTTCTGCCGGATACAGACGAGCGAGATCGTGCAACATGCCGGCGATGCGTGCCTTGTGGGGATCTGCACCGTGAATGCGGGCAAGGTTTTCAGACATGCGCGCAACGCAAACGCAGTGCTCGTAGCGATGCTGTTGTCCGAGATGATTTCGAACGCGGCGCGAGAGCTCCGTAAAGGTCACGCGAACAATGCCGCGCGCAACGCTTGCAAACGGTTCTTGTAGATCTCGCTCTTCAAGTTTCCGGCCCACATGACTAGCGCGTTCTCGTTGTTGTCGCTGTAGTAACCTTTACGCGTGGAAACCGTCGTAAACCCGTACTTACGGTACAGCGCCTGCGCCACCGTGTTCGTTTCGCGCACCTCCAGCGTCATCCACGATGCGCCGCGGCTCATCGCCTGATCGAGCAGATGCAACAACATTATTTCGCCGTACTTTTGCCCGCGATATGCGGGACTTACGGCAATCGTCGTAACGTGCGAGTCTTCGAGAATGACCCAGATGCCGCCGTATGCTACAATCTGTTTTCCGATGCGTCCGACGTAATAGTGCGCGAGCTTGTTATCGTGCAACTCTTGAAAGAACGCATTCGCGGGCCACGTTGTCGTAAACGATTGCTGCTCGATCCGCAAAACGTCTTTTATGTCGCCCTCGCTCATCGGCTCGATGAGGAGCTCTTCGCGAACGCGTTCCGGCCGCGGTTCTATCTTCACAGCCGTTTTGGCACCTTTGCGGCCGGCAGTTCACCGTAATCGGCGCGCACTTCGTGCAAGCTCGGCGCAGCCTCGCGCTGCATCGCAACGGTGGCGACGGCTAACGCGGCGGGCTTGACGGCGCTGCTTACGATCTGCACGTCCGAAGCGCGTTCGCCAAGCGCGGCAAGCACGTCCTCCGCATCACCGAGAACGGCAAGGTTTTGGTCATGAATGTCGTTGCCGAGCTCTTCCAACACGTCCGAAACATAGCCCGATGCGCGAACCACGCGGCCGGGTTTTTCTAACCGAACGGAGATGACGCCGGGACGTCCGCGGACGACGATCAGCCGCGAAACGCGATCGTCCGGCGGTATGCCGGCCTCGATAGCATCGAAGGACGAAACGCCGGCCAGCGGCAGTTGCCAACCTTGAGCAAGCGACTTGGCATAACTGATGGCGATGCGAACGCCGGTGAAGCTTCCCGGCCCGATGCCTACCGCCAAACGGTCGAGCCCGCGCGGTCCCAGGGCGGCTTGCCGCATGACCGTCCCGATCGCCGCCAGTCCTTGCTCGAGGGCGACGTTGCCCGGCAAGTCGATAGTTGCGAGTGGTTCGCCATCGCGCGCGACCGCGGCAGAGAAGCCGCCCAACCCGCCGTCAATGCCCAGAACGATCATGCCCTGCGCACCGTCACCCGCCGCGGCTCGCTGCCCTTGCCTTCGATGGCAACTTCATAGTGCACCGGTGGGAGAAGCCCAGGAGCGTTGAGCCACCACTCGACCAGGACGATCGAGCTGCCGTCGAACGCCTCATCGAGCCCAAGTTCGGAGAGCTCGCGAGGGTCTTCGATGCGATAGAGATCGAGATGATCGATCGGCGCGTGACCATTTGTTTGATACCGATGCCAAAACGTGAACGTTGGGCTGCTCGCGGGATCCGTGCCAAGCCGCGCTTCGACGACAGCTTTAATGAACGTGGTTTTCCCGGAACCGAGCGGACCGGAGAGTCCGACAACGTCGCCGGGTTCGAGCTCGCGCCCGAATTGAGCAGCGAACGAGCGAAACTCGGCTTCGGTATTAAATGTTCGATCCATCGGTCCGGCGAAGAAATGCTCCCGTGAAAATGCGTCGGTCGGCGAGGTTCTCGCGATGGAGGGCTGTCTCCTGACAGACCATCGATCCGAAGTATCCGAGCGGGCCGAAGCGTATCTCGAAGAGTTGCGGGCCGCGACGGCGGCCGCGCACGAACGCCTTAGAATGGGTGTGATGCGCTTGCATCCGCAAGCGCCCATCGAGGTCGACCAGGCGCCGGCGCAAGCGCTCGACGGTGAATTTCCTCCGGAGCTGGATCCAATATTCGCAACGCGCGAATTCGACGTCCCTGCGGAGGCGGTCGGCGCACTCGTAAGTTTTGATTCGGAAGAAGATTTTAGTTTAGATAGATGAGATCCCAAAAACGCCAAACATCAGCTGTCACTTTTCGGTGTACGGAGGGGGACCCCGCGCGCTTTGCGTGCGGGGGGCGCGCAGCTGCGCAGCACGGAGCGCCTGTTAAATGAATAACGACATAATCACGCAGATAAACGTCGAAGACGAAATGCGGGAGAGTTACCTCTCCTATGCCATGTCCGTCATTGCCTCGCGCGCGCTTCCCGACGTGCGAGACGGCCTTAAGCCCGTGCAGCGCCGCATTCTTTTTGCGATGCGCGAAATGGGCATGGATCCGACGAAGCAGCACCGCAAGTGCGCCGGTATCATCGGCGAGGTGCTGAAGTCGTTCCACCCGCACGGCGACAGCTCGGTGTACGACGCTCTCGTACGTATGGCGCAAGATTTTACGCTGCGTTATCCGCTCGTCGACGGTCACGGCAACTTCGGTTCGATCGATCCCGATCCGCCGGCTGCATACCGGTACACGGAAGCACGTCTCGCGCGTCCGTCGCTGGAACTGCTCGGCGATATCGATAAAGAAACCGTCGCGTTCACTCCGAATTTCGACAATCAAGGTACGGAGCCGAGCGTACTGCCGGGTAAATTGCCGCAACTGTTGCTCAACGGTTCCAGCGGCATCGCCGTCGGCATGGCGACAAACATTCCGCCGCACAATTTGAATGAAATCGCGGATGCGATCGTCGCAATCATCGACGATCCGCAAGTAGCCGACGATGCCCTGGCAGAGATCGTCACCGGTCCGGATTTTCCGACCGGCGGCATCATCATGGGGCAAGAGGCGATTAAAGAAGCGTATCGCACCGGACGCGGCTCGATCGCAATTCGCGGCAAGGCGGAAATCGTTGAAGAGCGCGGCCGCCATCGCATCGTCATCACGGAAATTCCGTACCAGGTTTATAAGAGCCGCATCGTCGAGGCAATCGCCGAAGCGCACGCGGACAAGAAGATTCAGGGTATCTCCGCGCTGCACGACGAGTCAAACCGTAAGGGTATGCGCGTCGTCGTCGAGCTACAAAAATCCGCGACGCCGAAAGTCGTACTCAATCAGCTCTACAAGCACACGCCGCTGCAATCGAGTTTCGGTTTCAACATGCTGGCGCTTGTGCCGGTGGGCGAACCGCGCCCCGATGGCACGATCGCACTCGAGCCGCAGGTGCTCTCGCTCAAGCAGTTGCTCGAGCACTATATCGCGCACCGTAAAGACGTCGTCACCAAGCGCACGCAGTACGACCTGCGCAAAGCCGAAGAGCGTGCCCATCTGCTCGAAGGCTACCGCATCGCTCTCGACAACATCGACGAAGTTATCGAGATCGTGCGCGGCAGCCAAACGACGGATGAAGCGCGGCAAAAACTGACCGCGCGATTCAACCTCTCGGACGTGCAGGCGAACGCTATCGTCGATATGCGTCTGCGCACGCTCGTCGGCTTGGAACGCCAGAAAATTGAGGACGAGTACGCCGAGCTGATCAAACTGATCGCTGAGTTGCAAGATATTTTGAAGAGCCCGCGTCGCATCGCCGGAATCGTCAAAACCGAAACGCTGGAAGTCAAGAAGAAGTACGGCGACGAGCGCCGCACCGATATCATTCCGGCCGAGGATGAGTTCTCCGTCGAAGCGCTGATTCCGAACACGGATGTCGTCGTCACCTACACCGTCGGCGGTTATATCAAGCGCGTTTCGGTCGACACGTTCAAGACGCAGAACCGCGGCGGGCGGGGTGTCATCGGTATCGCGAATCTCAAGCGTGAAGACGTCGTTACGAACTTCTTCATCACGAAGACGCACGACCACGTGCTGTTCTTCACGAACAAGGGACGCGTCTATCGCTTGCGCGGGTACGAGATTCCGGACACGACGCGTCAAGCGCGCGGTACGGCACTCGTGAATCTGCTCACACTGCCGCCGGGCGAATTCGTGACAGCCGTATTTCCGGTTCGCAATTTCGGCGGCGAGCGGTACTTGGTCATGGTCACGAAGCAAGGCGTGATCAAGAAGTCCAAACTCGAGGATTTTGCGAACGTGCGCCGCAACGGGCTGAACGCAATCAATCTGGACGAAGGCGACGAGCTGCTCGCGGTGGATCTCTCCGACGGTACGCGAGACATTCTGCTCGCAACCGTGCAAGGCATGGCCGTGCACTTCAACGAGAAGGATGTGCGCCCCATGGGCCGCAGCGCGCGCGGCGTGAAAGCCATGACGCTCGACAAGGGCGATGCAATCGTCGCGATGGACGTCGTGGAAGACAACCGGCGCGAAGTGCTGCTTGTTACGACGAAGGCCTTCGGTAAGCGCACGCCGATCGACGATTACCGTCACACGTCGCGCGGCGGCAAAGGCGTCAAGGCGTTCGCGAAGGAGCGCGAGGACATCGGCAAGGTCGTCGACCAGATTTTGGTATCGCCCGACGATGAAATCCTCATGATCACCTCGTCGAATCAGGTGATCCGCCTGCGCGTCGCCGACATCCGCAAGGCCGGCCGTTCTACCAAAGGTGTCCGCCTGCAGCGCCTCGGTGAGGGGGATGAAGTGATCGCGATTACCAACCTCGGTAAGCAAGCTAAGCAAATCACGGACATCACGGGTGAACCCGCCGAGATGTCATCCTGAGGTATCCCTTCGACTACGCTCAGGACAGGCTTCGGACCCTGAGCCTAGCGTTCCGCCGAAGCGGAATGCGGTCGAAGGGCGAAACCGCAGGTTTCGTTGCCTGGTTGTTAAGGCCAAAGGAGAATTCGGAGTTACAAAGATGAGTGCATTAAGCGACGTTTCACAATCGAACTTTCAGCAAGAGGTGCTGGGGTCGAACCAGCCGGTGCTGGTAGACTTTTGGGCGCCGTGGTGCGGACCATGTAAGATGCTCAGCCCTGTGGTTGAGAAAGTTGCCGCATCGCACGCCGGCAAAGCGAAGTTTGTGAAACTGAACACCGACGAGAATCCGAACATCGCCGGTCAGTATCAAGTCTCGGGCATTCCGTGTCTGATTCTCTTCAAGAACGGCCAGCCGGTCGATCGCATCGTCGGGTATGTGCCGGAGCAGCACATCAATTCGATGCTGAGCAAACACGTAGCGTAGTCCCCTCGACAAGCTCGGGGTGGTTCGATACCTCACCATGACGAAAAGTGAAATGATGCGCGGGATTCCACCCGTGCATCGTTTTTTATCGGACCCGCTTATCGTGCGGTTCGAATCAGTGCTCGGCAAGACCGCGGTAAAACACAGCATTACCCATGCGCTCGATGAAGCGCGCAAAAGTGCCGCGAACGGCGATGCGCGAGCTTACGATGTGTTGCGCGCTACGGTGCTCGATCGCTTGCATAGTGCATCGCGTGCGGAACTGCAGAGCGTGATCAATGCCACGGGTATCCTTTTGCATACGAATCTTGGCCGCGCCCCGATTGCGCGTGAAGCACTGGACGCCATGCGGCACATCGGCGCGGGTTATTCCAATCTCGAATACGATTTAGAAGAGGGTGTGCGCAGCTCGCGGTATGCGCGCGCCCGCACCGCGCTGCGCGAGGTTACCGGCGCCGCCGATGCGCTGGTCGTCAACAACTGCGCTGCGGCGGTGCTGTTGATCCTCGATACGTTTGCGAAAGGGCGCGAAGTCATCGTTGCGCGCAATCAACTTATCGAGGTGGGCGGCGGATTCCGTTTGCCCGACGTTTTAGAGCGAAGCGGCGCGCGGCTCATCGAGGTCGGCGCCACCAATAAAGTCTACCTGCGCGATTTCGAACGCGCGCTCTCGCCGCGGACTGCGCTCATTCTGCGATCGCACCCGTCGAACTATCGTATCAGCGGTTTCACGCATGACGTGGATCCTCGCGAACTCGTTGCGCTCGGCAAACGCGCAGGCATTCCCATCATTGAAGATTTGGGCAGCGGCGCGCTCGTGGACTTCGCGGAATACGGATTGCCGCACGAGCGGACCGTGCAAGAAGCGGTTGCGGACGGCATCGATCTCATCACGTTTTCGGGCGACAAGTTGCTGGGCGGACCGCAAGCCGGAATCATCGCCGGCGCAGAGCATCTCACGGCGCGGTTGCGCAACAACCCGCTCATGCGTGCGCTGCGCGTCGATAAACTTACGTTTGCGGGGCTCGTAGAGACGCTGCGTCTGTACGCCTCTCCGGAAACGCGCGCGCAGATTCCGCTCTTGCGCATGCTGGGCGCAACGTCCGAAGAACTGCGCGCACGCGCGGAGCGCTACCGAACGGCGATCGAAGACTTCGCAATAACCGAAACGGCCGCTTTCGTAGGCGGAGGCGCCTTGCCCGAACAAGGATTACCTTCGCTGGCGCTTGCATACGCGAAGAACGTTGAAACGAATGCGCGGCGTTTGCGCCAGGGAACGCCTCCGATCGTCGCGCGCGTTGAAGGCGGACGGCTGCTGTTGGATTTGCGCAGTATTCTACCGGAGCAGGACGCACAAGCAATTTCAATATTGCAAAAAACGTTAGCGTAGATGCATATTATCGGTACTGCAGGCCACGTCGACCACGGAAAGTCGTCGTTGGTGCAAGCCCTTACGGGCACGAATCCCGATCGCTGGCTCGAAGAGCAGCTGCGCGGCATGACGCTCGATTTGGGATTCGCGCATTTACGTTTTGACGACGGCGTTGAGGCGGGCATCGTCGACGTTCCCGGACACGAGCGCTTCCTGCACAATATGCTCGCGGGTGCCGCAGGTATGGAATTGCTGCTGCTCGTGATCGACGCGGGTGAGGGCATCATGCCGCAAACCATCGAGCATCTGCAGATTCTCAAATACTTGAACGTGCGCGACGTCATCGTCGTGCTCACGAAGATGGATCTGATTCCAGCCGGGCAAGGTGGAGAGATCTGCTCGCGCATCCATCGCGAGCTCGCGGGAACGATTGCCGAAAACGCGCCGATCTTCGCGGTTTCAACGGTGACCGGTTATAACTTGGATGTATTGCGCGAAGGCATTCGTCAATCACTCAAAAAGCTGACGCCCCGCTCGCCGGACGCGCCGGCATACTTGCCGATCGATCGCGTTTTCGCACTTCCGGGACGCGGCACCATCGTTACCGGTACGCTGATGCAAGGCCAAGTGAGCACGGGCGATTCGCTCAAACTCCAGCCATCGGATAAGGCCGTGCGGGTGCGAAGCTTGCAAAGTTTCGGCCGGCAGCGCGAACGCGTCGAAGCCGGTGCGCGCGTTGCCGTCAACTTGCCCGGCATCGACGTACACGATATCGCTCGCGGCGAGATGCTCGTCGCTCCGGAGTTTGAAGCGTCCGATGCATTTGCCGTGCGCTTCACGCCGTTGAGCGAAGCGTTACCGATTTTACGGCGGCGGAATGCGGTGCGCGCGTACATCGGTTCCGCGGAGATTCTCGGCACGCTTGTGCTCGATGACGTGCCGGCGAGTGACGCCGAAGTGAGTGCCCAGCTCTTTCTGCGCCGCGCGACCGTTGCATATCCGGGAACCGCATTTGTGGTGCGGCGCCTCTCGCCGAAAAACGTGCTCGGTGGCGGCCGCATTGCCGAACGCGCGGAAAGTGATGCCGGTGCTGCGGAAACGGCGCACGATCCACACGAAGCCGCCGTGCTTGCCGTATTGCGAGCGGAGGGTGCGAACGCGTTGACCTCGGGCGAGATCGCGCGCAAAGCAAATCTCCGGGAAGAAGCGGTTGAGGTCGCGGTCAAAGCGCTTGTGGAAAACGGACAAGCGATCCGCGTGCTTCGTCCGGCAGCATACGTCGATGCCGAATCGGCAAATGCACTCCTTGCTCGCGCGCTACAGCATATTGCAAACGAACAGCAACGCGAACCTTGGGCCATGGGCGTAACGTCTTTCTCGCTCGCGCGCGCTCTGAGCGCCAACGAAGCGCTGTTGCTGCGTGTGCTGGCGGCATTTGCAGAGGACGGCCGTATCGCTCATCGTTCAGGATATTTTTCGACGACGGATTTCACGCCGAAGCTCACGGCAGAGCAGCAAACGTTTTTCGAACAGCACGTGCCGGTCGACACAGCCTCACCGCTTTTGCCTGTTCCGTTGGAGAGTGTCGTCGGCGCAGTGAAGCAATCGCGTATCACCGGCATCGCCAAGGCATTCGATACGCTTCTTGCCAAAGGTACGCTCGTGAAGGTAAACGACGAGCTGTATCGCGGTACACAGATGGCGCAGATTCACGCTCGAGTTGAGACGTTCTTGCGCACGAATAGACAGATGACGATGGCGCAGTTCCGCGATCTGATCGGCACGTCGCGCAAATACGCCGTACCGCTACTCGAGTGGTTCGATGCACGCGGCATCACAGTCCGTAGCGGCGACTATCGCATGCTGCGCGCAAAGAAAGAAGCTTCTTGATCGATATCAAGGCCCTGCCAAAGGCTGAACTCCACGTTCATATCGAGGGCACGTTCGAGCCCGAACAGATCTTCGCGTTTGCCGAGCGCAACCGCGTTAAATTGAAATATCCGGACATCGACGCTTTGCGCGCTGCGTATCAATTCTCAAATCTGCAGTCGTTCCTGGACGTCTACTATGCGGCGATGGACGCGCTGCGTACCGAACGCGACTTCGAAGAACTCACGCTCGCCTATTTGAAACGCGCACAGGCGCAAAACGTCAAACATGCGGAGATCTTCTTCGATCCACAAGCGCATACACAGCGCGGCATCCCGTTCCACGTAGTCATCGATGGGCTATGGTCTGCGCTAAAAAGCAGCGAGCGCGACTTCGGTATCACGACGAAACTCATCATGTGCTTCTTGCGCGATCTTCCGGCGCGTTCCGCCGCCGAAACGCTGGAACTTGCCCTTCCATACCAAGAGCGTATCGTAGCCATCGGTCTGGATTCGGCCGAGCTCGGCAACCCGCCGTCGAAGTTCATCGACGTCTTCGAACGAGCCCGTGCTCATGGTTTCCTCGCCGTCGCACACGCCGGCGAGGAAGGCCCGCCGTCCTACGTTTGGAGCGCGCTCGAGGACCTGAAAGTCTCACGCATCGATCACGGGATTCGGAGCATGGAAGATCCCGTGCTGGTCGAGCGCTTGCGGCGAACGCGCATGCCGCTGACGGTCTGTCCGCTTTCAAACGTGCGTTTGCGCGTTGTGCCGGCGTTATCCGATCATCCGCTTAAGACCATGCTGCGGGAGGGTCTGCTCGCCACCGTAAACTCCGACGATCCGGCATACTTCGGCGGCTACGTCGGTGAGAATTATCTGCAGAGCGCAAGGGCGCTCACTCTATCCGATTCCGACGTCGTCCGGCTGGCTCGCAATTCGTTCGAAGCCTCCTTCATCGACGACGCTTCGAAACGACGGTTCATCACCGAAATCGACGCGGCCGTCGAGGGTGCCGCATAGAGGATGGGCATAAGGAAAGCCTAAGGCGCAGCCCTGCAACTCCAAGAGGGTAGTCCTCTGTTTAAGCGAGTGAACCTATGAATGTAGACCGGATGACGGAGCGCGTTCAAGACGCGCTCAACGCCGCATATACGCGCGCGCTTAACGAACATAACACGCAAACTACGCCCGAGCATTTGCTTGCAGCGCTTCTCGATCAAGATCGCGGCGTTGCGCCGGATATCGTGCAGGAGGCCGGCGTTGACCCGAAGACCCTTGCCGCCAAAGCGGAAGAGGCGATTCGTAATTTGCCCCGGCTTACCGGCGCGAACGCAGACTCGGCCACTGTGACCGTCTCACCGGAGCTCACTCGCCTGTTTTCGCAGGCTGACGCAGAGGCGCGTCAGTTGCAAGACGACTACATTTCCGTCGAACATTTGCTTCTCGCGATGTCGCAGGGCTCCGGCACCGTCGGACGGATCTTTCGCGAGCTGGGCCTCACCCACGACAAGTTGCTCGTTGCGCTGCGCGCGGTGCGCGGCAACCAGCGCGTCACGACGCAGAATCCCGAAGGCACGTACAAGAGCTTGGAGCGCTACGGCCGCGATCTCACGCTGGAAGCGGAACGCGGAAAGCTCGATCCGGTCATCGGCCGCGACGATGAAATTCGACGCGTTATTCAAGTCTTGTCGCGACGCACGAAAAACAATCCGGTGCTCATCGGCGATCCCGGCGTTGGTAAAACCGCTATCGTGGAAGGGCTGGCGCAGCGCATCGTGCGCGGCGACGTTCCGGAAGGCATCAAAGACAAACGCATCGTCGCGCTCGACCTAGGCGCGCTGATTGCGGGCGCGAAATACCGCGGCGAATTCGAAGAGCGTTTGAAAGCCGTGCTCAAAGACGTGCAGAACTCGGAGGGACAGATCATTCTGTTCGTCGACGAGCTCCACACGGTCGTCGGTGCAGGCAAAACAGAAGGCTCGATGGACGCCGGAAATTTGCTCAAACCGATGCTGGCGCGCGGCGAACTGCACATGATTGGCGCAACGACGCTCGATGAGTACCGCAAATACATCGAAAAAGACGCGGCGCTCGAGCGCCGCTTCCAACCGGTGTTTGTGGATCAGCCCAGCGTCGAAGATACTATTTCGATCCTTCGCGGATTGAAAGAGAAATACGAAGCGCACCACGGCGTGCGGATTAAAGACTCCGCTCTGGTGGCGGCTGCGACGTTGTCGAACCGCTATATCTCCGATCGCTTCTTGCCGGACAAAGCGATCGATCTCGTCGACGAAGCAGCGGCGAAACTGCGCACCGAGATCGATTCCATGCCGCAGGAGCTCGACGAACTCACGCGTCGCGTGATGCAGCTCGAAATCGAGCGTGAAGCGCTGCGCAAAGAGAGCGACGAAGCCAGCAAACGGCGCTTGGAGCAGCTCGAACGCGAACTTGCGGATCTGCGCGAAGATCAAACGCAATTGCAAGCGCGCTGGAAGGCGGAGAAGGACGCGGCAGTACGCCTGCGCGGCCTGCGCGAACAGATCGAAGAAACCAAGGTGCTCATCGAACAGGCTGAGCGTCAATACGATCTCAACCGCGTTGCCGAGTTGCGATACGGCAAACTTGCCGGCCTCGAAAAGCAACTGCGCGAGGAAGAGGATCGGCTCGCTGCGCGCGACGGCCAAGCGCGCCTCTCGAAAGAGGAAGTCGACGAGGAAGATATCGCCGAAGTGATCAGCCGCTGGACCGGCATTCCGATCACGAAGCTGCTCGAAGGCGAAGTGCAGAAATTACTGCATCTGGACGAGGAACTGCACAAACGCGTCATCGGTCAGGACGAAGCCGTCGACGCGGTCGCCGAAGCGGTCGTGCGTTCGCGCTCGGGTCTTGCGGATCCCAACCGTCCGATCGGGTCGTTCATCTTTCTTGGTCCGACGGGCGTCGGTAAAACCGAACTCGCGCGCGCTCTTGCGGAATATCTTTTCGACGACGAGCACGCGATGATTCGCATCGACATGTCGGAGTATCAGGAGCGCCACACCGTCGCACGATTGCTCGGTGCACCTCCGGGATACATCGGCTTCGAAGAAGGCGGTCAGCTGACCGAAGCGGTGCGACGCCGTCCGTACAGCGTCATTCTATTCGACGAAATCGAGAAGGCGCACCCGGACGTGTTCAACGTCTTCCTGCAGATTCTCGATGACGGACGTTTGACTGACGGACAAGGCCACACGGTTGATTTCCGCAACACGATCGTCATTATGACCTCGAACATCGGCAGCCACCGCATCCTTGACTACAAGGGCGATTTGGGCGGTGCCGAATATGCGGTCATGCGCGCCACGGTACTGGATGAACTGCGTCAGCACTTCCGTCCGGAGTTTTTAAACCGCGTTGACGAGATCATCGTCTTCCACGCACTCACCGAGGACGAGCTTGCCAAGATCATCGACATCCAACTGACGCGCGTACGCGCGCGTTTGGCGGACCGCGGCATCGAACTCGAACTCACTGATGCGGCGAAGCGGCATCTCGTAAAAACGGGATACGATCCGGTGTACGGAGCGCGCCCGCTCAAACGTGCGATACAGAAAGAACTGGAAACGCCGCTCGGACGCAAGATCCTTGCGGGCGAGGTTCGGGATGGTCAAAAAGTCGTCGTGAACTACGACGATGTTCGCGGTGAACTCACCTTCACCGCGGAAGAGGCCGGCGAACCGGTTTTGGTCTAAGCACCACCGCGGGCTACGCGCCACGCCGTAAAATCGACGAGTGTCAAGGGATGCGCGATGAAGTAGCCTTGGATGTACTGCGCGCCGGCTTCCGTTAAACGCTTGTACTGCACGTCGTTTTGCACGCCCTCGGCAATGACGTCCCAGCCGAAGTGCTGTGCGGTGCGGATCGCGATTTCGATAGCCGGCGTGGAGGATCGTCCGGTGATTTGCGCCGTAAGCTCGCGGCCGATCTTGATGAAGTCGACGGTCAGTGACGCGAGGCGCGGAAGGGGAACGCCCACTGAACCGAATCCGTCGATGCCTACCGTAATGCCCAGCGCGCGGCATCTTTCGATAAATCTGCGCGACTCTTCCCAAGACGATGCTACGGTCGATTCGTGCAACTCGACGGCGGTAAAAGGTGCGGCGGCTAGGAGCTTCGGGAATTCCGCGATCGCCTGAATAACTTCATCGCTTGGAGCGGAGATGTTCACGTGCAGGACGACGCCTTTTCCGCGGTCGGCAAGTTGCAACGCCGTATCCATCGCCTTGCAGATGACCCACGCGTCCAGCATCGCCGATAGGCGGGTGTCGCGTGCGATCTCGATGTATTCGGACGGTGGAAGGAGTCCCATCTCCGGATGCAGCCAGCGTGTCAACACTTCGGCGCGCGCGAGTGCGCCGGTTCGCGCGTCGAGGATCGGTTGCAAACAGAGAATGAACTCGCGCTCCATCCGTCTTGCGCGCAAGCCCTCAGAAATGATCCGGCGCGATTTCACCCGGTCTTCGGATGACGCGCTGTAAAACGAAAACAGCCCGCCGCCTTGCCGTTTTGCATCGTACATCGCGGTGTCTGCATGTCCCAGCACATCCTCGGCTGACCCCGAGTCATTCGGATAGATCGCGATGCCCACGCTCGCCGTAACGGAAACCTCGAAGCCGTCCACCGTTAGGCGCTGTGAAATCGATCCGATGAGGCGCACTGCGATTTCGGCGAGTTCGTTGTCGCTAGCGAAATGTGAGATAACGATCGCAAATTCGTCGCCGCCGATTCGTCCGGCGACGTCGTATGGACGAAGAGAATCTTTGAGCCGTTGTCCGATTTCGCGCAGGACGGCGTCTCCAATCGTATGCCCGTACGTGTCGTTGATCCATTTGAAGCGATCGATGTCGACATAGAGCACCGCGACGCGTGAGCTTTCCCGCTGGGCCGAGGCGATCTCGTCGCGCAACCGCGCGAGTGCAGCCGCCCGGCTAAGCAGCCCCGTCAGTGCGTCGGTCGCCATGTGCTGGGCCTGAAGGCGCTGTTCGTCCCGTAACTCCAGCAATCGGGAAACGATATGTGCAAAGGCGTCGAGAAACTTCAACTCTTCATCCAAATTGGACGTCTTGCGCGGTTTGCGGGACGCGAAAATGCAATACCACTTACGTCCCTGAGCGACCACAGGCCAGATGAGCAACGAACGCACGCGAAGGCGGCGAATGAGATCGTGACCGGCGAGGTTCGTATCTTGAAGGACGTCTGCCGCGCTGTACGCCTCTTCGGGAAACGGAAATGCTCCGAACGTTCCGTCGATCGCGTGTTCTTCCCAAACGTCGTCGTGAGAGAGACTATAAACGGATTCCACATGCAGGCGGTCTTTTTCATTACGCGCCACAAGCACGTTATCGAATTGCAGCGCAGCCGCAATTTCTTCAAGCGCATCGCGAAGCAAGTGCGCTGCGGCGAGGCGCCCTTCGACGACGACATCGTATAAAAGGTCAAGTTTGGCGCGTTGGAGAGGGAGACCCAAGAACGTTTACCTCGGTTGTATATTAGACGAATAAGCGACTCTTTAATCTACATACGCCGCTGGTTAGACCAAAAAGACCAGTCCGTTTACCCTACGACCTTCGCCACTAGTTCCGTACGGTTTCGTGCGCCGGTCTTGGCCATGAGACGTTTTACGTGAAAGATTGCTGTCGACGGTGAAATTTGCAAGCGGGACGCGATCTCAGAGTTGCGCGCGCCTCTAACCAGAAGCGCGAGCGCTTCATGCTCGCGATTTGAGAGCGCGTAGCGTGCCGCAACGGCGCGCAAGCTCGCGCGCATCTTGAACCGCTCGACCAACACCACGTATCGTTGGTCGTTCGAGCCTGTCAGCGGCACTATACGCACGAGCACCGAGCCGCTTGGAACGGCGGTAAACGTTTGTGTGCCACTTTCCGTGTTGCTGAGCAGAGCCTCAACCGTTCGGTGAATGAGGTCCGGAAGGCGCCGTGTTGACGGCTCAAAGATGCAATCCTTGCGGCGTTCTGCTGGGTCCTCACGGTAGTGCAGCACGCGCAATTTCTCGTCTAATACGAACACCGCAGGTGCGGCGCGTTGCTCGATGAGGCGTTGGTGTTCGGGCTGTGGATAAGTGCGTTTTTCAGCGTGTTTCTTCAAGATGTCGGTACTCCCGCCGTCCGGCAGACTTGAAATACTATAAGAAATGAGAGTTGGATAGATGACGTTGATCCCGTATGCTTCAAGCAACCGTCTCGCTTATTGCAGATTTGGGAGGATTTATGTCTTCGTACAGAACTATGCTGTTCGATAAAATCGCTGTTGTTCGCGCCGCCGCTCCGACGATTGATTGCGGCCACGCACTGCCCTGCGTAAGCGAAGACTGCGGGCACGCGCTGCCGTAACGGCTTTCTACTGGAGGATGACATCGATCATTGCCTCCACGATAACCCTGTCGAATTGAGTGCCGCTGTGCCGCTTCAGCTCTTCAATGGCTGCAGCAGGTGACAGCGGCGCTCTATATGGCCGGCGCGCGATCATTGCGTTGAACGCGTCGGCAACCGCAACGATCCTCGCGTGCAGCGGGATGTCGATGTTGCTGAGCCCATCGGGATATCCATTGCCGTCATAGCGCTCGTGATGGGAGCGGATAGGCGGCACAAAACAACGAAGTTCCGGAATCGATTCGACCATCCGCGTGCCTTGAACGGCATGCATCTTCATGATCGTCCATTCCTTATCGGTCAGCGCACGCGGCGCCAGCAGAATCTCTGCCGGCGTCTTTATTTTTCCGATGTCGTGCAGAAGGCCGCCACGCGTCGCGAAAATGGCTTCCTCCCGCGGCAGCGATAGACGCTTCGCAATGCGCGAGCACCACATTGCCACGGACCGTGAATGCTCCGCAGTTAACGTGTCCGCGGAAGCGAGCGAATAAAGCAGATCTTCAATCTTTGCGTCAACTGCGTCGACCGCGTGCACTTCGGCAGCGCGCCGGCTCGCGCGGTACCCGCTTACATACACGTCGATTTTGTGTTGCAGAGCCGCGAAGCGGCTGTGCACTTCCGGCGCTAGCGGTTCGCGCGCGGAAAGAACGTCAAGCGCCGCGCTGACGGTCGAGGTATGCACGTGGAGAAAGTCGGGATCCGCCCACACCGCTTTTACTGCTTGTTCGAGACGCGCGAGCACGGTGTCTTCGCTTGCACCGGATGCCCATTCGAGTAGCGCTTCGATCGTCTGATTCGCCGTTACGTCCGCGCGCAGACTGCGCCGCTCCGGCGGAAGAGAACGGTACAAAGCCGCTTGAATGATTTCGTCCCGGTCGCGCTCCAGTTGGTTGACGATTGTGGCGTTCATAGGACTCCCGCAACGGCAGTGGTTTTGCGCGGCGCGTTGGGCAACGCGGCCAAGACGTTTGCTAATCCGCCGAAATGTTGAGCATGCAATGCCTCGAGTACGGCCGCAACTTCGGCGAGGTTCGACGCGCCGTCCCAACGCCGAAGTATTGCGTCCACGGCGCACTTGAACGCGTAAAGGCGATCGTTATCGCCCAATGTCGTGGTCGCAGCCAGCGCGTGCGCGCGCTCGATTTCGCCCGACAACCGTAGCGCGAGAACGCAATTCAGTTGCGTGCGAACGGTTCGGCGGACCGCCGCTTCAAGCGAATCGAGTTGAGGTAGCACCTCCTCGAGCGCACGTTGTGCATCGCCGCGCATATTTGCGGCTGACGCATACAAAGCGATCTCCGAAAAACGCAATGCCCGGCGGTCCGGGGTTATCTGCCGCGCGCCGGATGCCATCAAAAGCCGGTACGCTTCCGCGAACTCGCCTTGTCCTGCTCTCCTTAGAGCTTGCGCGGGAAGCAGCATTTCACTAACCGCTGCGTCGGAAAAATCGACTTCATGCGCAGAAAGCGTCTGTATGATGCGGTCGACTTCGTCGTTGTCGCCGACTTCGGCCGCGATGTCCAGCATGCCGAGAAGGGCAAACAAACGCAATTGCGGACTGCCTGCTTTTAATCCGCAGTCGAGCACGCGATCCAACACCCGCATCGCCTCCACCGGATCGTCGTCGACATCGTAGACGATGTTGTAAAACACTGAATACGCACGCGCTGCGGTATCGTACATGCCGCTTTGCAGCGCAAGCTCCACACTGAAGCCCGCATGCGCTTTCGCCTGTTCGATGTTGCCTGTGAAGAGTGCCACCCACGCAGCGTGATGGTGAATCTTTGCCTGCAAAGAAACGGAATCGTTCGAGCGCACCAGTGCAAGCGCTTTTTCCATGCCTTGCGACGCTTCATCAAAACGGCCCCTGAGCACGTATGCCGTTGCGAGTGTCGATTGCATCAATGCGCGAAGCGTCTCAGGCTGCTCTTCGCTATTGACGTAAGGCTCGAGCAGGGAGATTGCATCCATCCTGCCGTGGCGAATTAAGTCGACGGCGTAGCGGTACGCGATCTGTGCACGAGCCTCGGGCTTTGCCGCTTTTTGAATGGCATGAAGAAACCACGACTCGGCGGTGTCCGTGCGGCCGAGCAGCGATTCGTTCATCGCGCGCAGCGCGATGCAAACCGCGCTTTCATCTTGTTCGACGACGTAAAGCGCCTCCGAGATTTCGTCGCGCCGCCCCATCTCCATGAGTTCGAATCCGTGAGCTTCGCAAAGCCGCAGAACGTCTGAAGACGCCTTTGCGCGCACGTACAGCCGCAACGCTTCCGGGATGCGATCGCATCGTTCCAGAGCAGCCGCACCGCTTTGCAAAGAACTCTCCCACGCGCCGCGCGTACGCAGCTCGGCGTGCAGAAACTGCCGAAAAAGATCGTGATACCGCAACGTGCCTTCGCGCGGTTCGGAAAGCAGCAAACCTTCCCGCGCAACCGCAGACAGCCGCTCCCAACTTTCGCGCGCTTTCGACCCGAGCAAATCACGATCGAATGCCTCGAAGACCGACGTTTCCAATAACAGCACTTGCAGCGCCGGATCGTATTGTTCGAAAAGCCGGCGAACCAAAAACTCATAGGCGTCGCCAGGCGTGCGCGGACGCAACGCTGCCAGCTCGGGAATCGCGGCCGGAAGACTCGTGCCGATATGGAATGCGAGCGGCCACCCGACGGTGACGTCAAACAGCGTGGTAACCAGATGCGGCGGAAACTTACAACGCTGTGCGAGTTCTGCGGCTTCCTCTTCAGTTAAGCGCAGGTCTTCGGTTGTAATCGGCCCTGTGGCCATGCCGTCTGTGCGCCAACGCGTTATTGGAAGATCCAATTGCTCGCGCGTGGTTAAGACCCAGCGTATTTGCGGCGTGTATTGGATCAGTAATTGAAGTAAAAGACACGCGTTCGTACCAGCGCCGGCGTGATGCACGTCCTCCAACAGCACGCAAGCCGATAGGCCTTCGAGATGGCGCTCGAACCAGCGCGCCAATTGTTCGTGCGGGTCTGCGCACTGAAGGGCGTACTCAACGGCGGTCGCATACGATGAACGCAAGCCCGGCGCGATGCCTGACAAGGCATCGGCGAGCCCACGCGCTAAAGCGGCCTCAGAGGCATCCTCCGGCCGCAGATTGTATGAAACGGCTTCGATTCGCTGCTTGTCGAGGGTGCGCCGGATCGCGACGGTTTTTCCGAATCCGGCCGGTGCGCAAATGATCGCGATGCGTTTGGACAACGCCTCAGCGATGCGGGCATGTAAACGCTCCCGCGTGATAAGCGACGCCAGGGAACTTTCGTCTGCTCCCATACCCTGCCTTCAAATGAGCGTTTAGACGCTAGTAGTTCGTACTATAGCATCGATTTTGCCTGTATGACTGAACATTCTCGGTCGATTTTGCATTAAGGGCGAAAAAAGCGGCATTCCGGTCGATCGGGACGCCGCCGGCGATGCTCGCTCTGTGGGCGGGCTAGTTCGTAAGGCTCACTTCCTATGCCTTTGAGAGCTCCCGCTTACGCTGGCGCAGGCGATCCGTTTCAATCAAAAGCCGCTTACGCACGCGAATCGATTTTGGTGTGACTTCAACCAGTTCGTCGTCTTCGATGAACTCGATCGCACGTTCCAGTGAAAGCTCTTCAGCCGGCGGCAATTTCACGTTTTCATCGGAACCCGCGGCGCGCATATTCGTGAGTTTTTTCTCGCGCACGACGTTGAGTGCGATATCCTTATCGTCGTTGGCGCGTCCGACGACCATGCCCTCGTACACGTCGGTGCCCGGATCGACAAAGAACCGTCCGCGTTGCTCGAGTCCCATGAGGGCGTAGCCGGTTACGCGTCCCGTATCGCTTGCAACCAGCGCGCCGACGTTGCGGCCCGGCAATTCGCCCTGCCATTCCTGATGATCGTAATAGGTGTGCGACATGACTGCAGTGCCGCGCGTGAGCGTGAGCAATTCGCCTCGCAAGCCGAAGATCGCGCGCGTCGGCATCGTGTATTCCAACCGGCGCGAGTCGCCGACATTGATCATGTTCGACATGATGGCTTTGCGTTTGCCGAGCGCTTCGATAACGGGTCCTTCGTATTCCGAAGGCACGTCGACGACGACGTACTCGACAGGTTCCCACTTCTTGCCGTCGCGTTCCGTCACGATCACTTGCGGCTTGGAGACTTGCAGCTCGTAGCCTTCGCGCCGCATCGTTTCGATAAGAATCGAAAGATGCAGTTCGCCGCGCCCGCGAACTTCAAACGTATCGGCAGATTCCGTATCGGCAACGCGCAGTGCAACGTTCGACTCGAGTTCAGCCATCAAACGCGCGCGAATCTGACGCGACGTGAGGAACTTGCCCTCTTTGCCCGCGAACGGCGAGTTGTTGACGCTGAAAAACATCGAAACGGTAGGCTCATCAACCGCGACGGCGTGCACGCCTTCGGGCGCGCTTAAATCGGCGATCGTATCGCCGATGTTTAAGCCTTCAATACCCGACACGCAAACGATATCGCCGGCGGAAGCTTCCTCAACCTCGACGCGTTCAAGACCTTGGAACGTCAAGAGTTTGGTCAAGCGCAGGCCCGTCTCGAGCGTCCCGTCGCGCGCAACCTTGGCGATCGGCGCGTTAACACGCGAGCTTCCGCGGAAAACGCGTCCAATGCCGATGCGCCCAACGTATTTGTTGTGATCGATCGCCGAGACAAGCATTTGGAAGCCGCCCTCTTCCGCAGGCGCCTCCGGGACATGATCGCAGATGACTTTGAAGAGCGGCTCGAGGTTATCGCTTTCATCTTCGAGCTTGAGTTTCGCGATGCCGAGCTTGCCGTTCGTGAAGACAACCGGGAAATCGGCTTGCTCGTCGTTCGCGCCGAGTTCGATGAAGAGATCGAAGACTTCGTTTACAACTTCGGTAGCGCGCGCGTCTTTGCGATCGATCTTATTCACGACTACGATCGCCTTCAGATCGAGTTCGAGCGCTTTGCGAAGCACGAACCGCGTTTGCGGCATAACGCCTTCCGCCGCGTCGACCAGCAGCAATACCCCTTGCACCATTTGGAGCACGCGCTCCACCTCGCCGCCAAAGTCCGCGTGGCCCGGTGTGTCGACGATGTTAAACTTCACCTCGCCGTGCCGAATCGCGGTATTTTTCGCAAGAATGGTAATCCCGCGCTCGCGCTCGAGCGGGTTGGAATCCATGACGCGGGTCTCCACGTGCTGACCCTCCCGGAAGATGCCGCTCTGCTTGAGCATGGCGTCTACGAGGGTGGTCTTGCCGTGGTCGACGTGGGCGATGATGGCGACGTTGCGGATATCGGGCCGGGTCTTCACTGGGGAGTTCTACCATAGAATGGCCC
>CAZHGH010000027.1:0-35359 GCA_964531205.1 uncultured bacterium | reverse complement strand
CTATGTCGGAAAGCTCGTCGTTGAGCTCGCGCAGGAACGTGTATCGTGCAATGTACTCGGCTGGGGTCCAGTGTGCTCTAGGATCGGGCGCGACAACTACGTCATGGTGAGGTATAGAGTTGTCATCGTGAGGTATCGAACGAAGGGCAACGCTGTAAACCCCAGGCACAACCGTTGGCCCCGAACTTGGACCGCGGTTCCACTCGCCGGTATGGTTCCACGGTACCGGCGGTTCGCTGCCGAGATCCCACGCGATGCGATGCAAGCCTGCCGCACCGGATGCATGCAACGTACGCACGAGCTGTCCCGATGCATCGCGCACTTCAAGCGTTACGCCGTTGCGCATGGCATGCGGTAGGTAATACGAAATGAGTGCGCCGTAGGGCGGATCGGTGCCGCTGAAATCGCCGGACGGTGCGCAGCATGAATCGTCGTGCGTTCCGTAGCCGCTCGCCCACCACACGTAAAACGTGTTCGCCGTACGAATTGGAAATACAGCGGGCACACCGCCGCGCTCTGCCGCCGGCAGGTTTTCAATCGCGGAGAGATCGTCGAGAATCCATAATCCGCGTCCGTGCGTCCCTGCAATCAAGTCGTGCGTCTGCGGTTGAATCCGCAAGTCGTGAATCGAGACAGCGGGCATGTTCAGCCGCAGGTTTTGCCAGTGCGCGCCGCGATCGGTGGTGAACCACACGCCTTGCTCGAGACCTGCATACAAAATGTCCGGATTGGCCGGGTCTTCACGCACGACGTGCGCATACTGATCCCGCGGCAATCCGGCGTCAATGCGCCGCCAGCTCTTTCCACCGTCGTCCGTCGCGAAAATGTACGGTTCGCGATCGCCTAATAAGTGACGATTCACGACGGCATATGCGCGGTCGGCGGAGACGTTGGAGGGTTCGACGCACTCCACACGAGCCCACGATACGTTTGTACGAGGCGTGACTTTGAGCCAATGCGCGCCGCCGTCCAGCGTGCGTGCGACCAGGCCGTCGTCGGTGCCTACCCAAAGATCGCCGGACGCAAGTGCAGAGGGCGCAATGTCCAGAATCGTATCGTAAAACTCAGCGCCTGAAATATCGGTGTTAATCGGTCCGCCCGCGAGCTGCTGCTTCGACGGATCGTTGCGCGTAAGATCCTGGCTGATGGGCAGCCACGTGCGTCCGCGATCGCGCGTCTCGAAGACGACATTTGCGCCGAAGTACGCAACGCCGGGCGTGGTGCGTGAAAACGCAAACGGCGATTCCCAGTTGAAGCGGTACACTATCCCTGCCAACGCGCGGCCGTTCGTATCGGTGACGCTCGGCGTGATGTCATAGTTCTGCCGCGACGTTAAATCGAAGATGCCGAGCTGGCCGTTGAGTTCGTTGACGCCCACGTTCCAAATCGCACTCGGATTGCCGGGCTCAGGCCACACCCAGACGCCGTCGGAATTGTTTGCCACGTCGCGCCAATCGCGCGCGGTAATTCCCAGCGGACTGAGCGACCGCGATGGCCCGCAAAACGAATCGTTGTCCTGAAACGCGCCGCACACGTTGTACGGAACGCTGTCGTCGTATCCGATGTGGTATGTTTGCGCGAGCGGGACGTTGAAGCGCCAATCCCACGTTTTGCCGCCGTCGACGGAGATTGGCGCGCCGCCGTCATCTGCTTCGATAACGCGCGCTCCGTCGCGCGATATCCAAAAGTCGTGATGATCTTGATGCACAGCCGCGTGAAGATCATGTAGAGTGCGTCCGCCGTCGCGCGTTTCGATGAGATTTTCCGAAGCGAAGAAGACATGGTCGCGATTGCTCGGATCGACTGCGAGACGGCTCATGTAAAACGGCCGCTGATCCACGAGCGTATCACGCGACATCATTCGCCAATGCGCGCCCGCGTCGTCCGAACGCCAGAGCAGTCCGTCTTGACTTTGAATCAGTGCGTAAACCCTTCGCGGATCCGATGGGGCGACGGCGACGCCGATGCGTCCGACGATGCCTTGCGGCAATCCGCCGGTGCGCAATTCGTGCCACGTCGCTCCGCCGTCTGTCGATTTGTATAAACCGTCGACGGCGCCGCCACTGGTGAACGTCCACGGTTGGCGGCGGAATTGCCATACGCCCGCGTAGATCGTCGTGCACGTTTGCGCATCGCACGCCATGTCGGAGATCCCGCTTTGCGGACCGGCGTAAAGCGTGCGTTGCCACGTGCGTCCGCCGTCGTGCGTTCGGTACACGCCCCGTGCATCGCTATCGACAAAGGGATTGCCGAGAGCACCGGCTAGCGCAACGTTCGGATCGTGCGGATCGACGAGAATGCGCGCGATTGCGTACGAGTCCGGTAGCCCGACGTGCTTCCAATGACGTCCGCCGTCCGTGCTGCGCCAGACGCCGTCGCCATACGAAGCATCGTTGCGCGGTGCAGATTCACCCGTTCCGACCCACACGATGTTGGGATGATGCGGCGCAATCGCTACTGCGCCGATCGCGCCGACGGACTCGCGCGGCCAGACGTCATCCCACGTCAGACCGCCGTTCGTCGTTCGGAAGACGCCGCCGCCCGCAGATCCGAGATAATAAAGAAGAGGAGCGTCATCGCTGCCCGCCACCGCCGCAACACGACCGCCCGCAACTGCCGGGCCCACCTGGCGCCAGGCGAGTGCGGGAGAGAGAGCCGTTGCCAGGGCAAGCAGCTGCAGCATTAGGCGGACTCCCGTTCGTACGACTTTTGTCGGACCATGCGAGGCTTCGTCTGCCGCGCAAACGAAGCCTGTGGCACCGTGAGCCGCCTGGAAGTCTCGCTTCCGCGCGACGCGTATCTCGATCCGCAGTGGTGGCAACGCGAACGCGAGAAGGTCTTCTTCGATCAGTGGGTCTACGCCGGCCGTGCTGAATTGTGGCCGGATCCGGGCGCGTTTCGCGTGCTGGATCTCTGCGGTGAGAGCATCATCGTGGTGCGCGACAGCGAAGGCGCGCTGCACGCGCATCTCAATGTTTGCCGTCATCGCGGCAGTCAATTGTTGTGCGGCGAGGGCATCGTACGCGGTGCGATTCGCTGTCCGTATCACGGATGGTCGTACGCGTTGGGCGGCGACTTAATCGCCGCGCCGTTTATTCCATTCGACGACATCCCGGTTAGCGCGCGGCATTTGCATTCGGTTGCGATCGATGAATGGGGCGGCTTTGTGTTTCTTCGCGTTACGCCGGGCGGTACGCTCGCGGAACAACTCGGACGCGTGCCCGAGCGTTTGCAGCGTTATCCGTTAACGCAACTGCGCATTGCGCGAACGATTACGTACGAGGTTTCGGCGAATTGGAAAGTGCTGCTCGAGAATTACAATGAGTGTTATCATTGCGCGGGCGTGCATCCCGAACTCTGCCGTATCGTGCCCGCGTTCAAACGCAACGGCGGCGCGAATCTGGACTGGGAGCACGGTATCGCACATCGCGAAGGTACGTTCACATTTACGCTCAGTGGGACTACGGCGCGTGCACCGTTCGCAACCTTAAACGACGACGAGCGCGTTCGTCACAACGGCGAACTCATCTATCCGAATTTCATGCTAAGCCTCTCGGCGGAACACGTTGCGGCGTTCGCGCTATGGCCGCAAGGACCCGAGCGCACGCGAATCGTCTGCGACTTTTTGTTCGATCCGGCCGAGATGAAGAAGCCGGATTTCGATCCGTCGGACGCCGTGGAGTTTTGGGATCTGGTGAACCGGCAAGATTGGTCGATTTGCGAGCGCGTGCAAAGTGGAATGCACAGTCGCGCGTTTCAATTCGGCTACTACGCACCGATGGAGGATGCGAGCCTCGATATTCGCCGTTACATCGCCGCACGATTAGGGCCCGACGCGATTGCGGTCGATTGAATACGACGCGATCGTTCTCGGTCTTGGCGCCATCGGCAGCGCGGCGGCGTACCGGCTTGCGCGGCGCGGTGTTCGCACACTGGGCTTAGAGCAATTCGAATTCGGTCACGCGCGCGGCGAGTCGCACGATCATTCGCGTATCATCCGGCTTTCGTATCACACGCCCGCCTACGTCGGTCTTGCGAAATGCGCGTACGATGCGTGGGCACTGGTAGAAGAAGAATCGGACCTTCGGCTGATCTATAAAACCGGAGGTCTCGACTTGGGCCCGCACGGCGGCGCGATTCCGCTGCGTCATTATGCGCAGTCGATGCGCTCGTGCGGCGTTGCTTTCGAGGAACTGGAGGCGTTCCAAATTCGTCGCCGTTTCCCGCAGTTTCAAATCGGCGATGATGTGCACGGCCTCTTCCAAGCGGATACGGGAATAGTGGCCGCGCAGCAGGCGACCGCAGCTCACCAACGCTTGGCGCGCGAAAACGGTGCGGATTTACGCGAGCACGCACGCGTCGCCGCTATTGAAAATCGCGGCGGCGAAATCCGTGTCCAAACCATGGAAGGGTGCTATCGCGCGGCGTCGTTGATTATCGCGGCCGGCCCGTGGACCGCGCATGCGTTGCGGCATTTCGACATGACGCTTCCGCTCGAGGTCACTAAAGAGCAAGTCATGTATTTTGTTCCGCGCGATCGCAATGCGTTTGCTCTGGGCCGTTTTCCGGTATGGATTTGGATGGACGATCCGTCGTTCTACGGATTTCCGGTTTTCGGCGAGCCGGCGGTCAAAGTGACGCAAGACGCGGGCGGGAAGGCGATCGATCCGGATACGCGCGACTTCGATCCCGACCCGGATATCAGCATGCGCGTTCGGTCGTTTATGGCGCGATACTTGCCCGATGCCGATGGCCCCCCGCATCTTGTGAAAACCTGTCTCTATACGTTAACCCCCGATCGTGACTTCATCATCGATACGTTACCCGAGCATCCGAACGTGCACGTTGCGGTCGGTGCGGGACATGCATTTAAGTTTGCAGCGCTCATTGGACGAATTTTGAGCGAGCTGGTTGTCGATCGTCGAACCTCGAACGATATCTCTGCGTTTACGATCTCGCGTCCCATTTTACGTATGCAGTCGCCGCCGCGAACGTACATGGTGTGACGATGCAGCAGTTGCGGCGGAGTTTAGGGCTTTTCGACGTCGCGCTGTTTTTCGCGATTGCATGCACGAATTTACAATGGGTCGCCACCGCAGCGGCTGCCGGTCCGAGTTCGATAACGGTGTGGCTCATCGGCGCCGTGGTGATGTTCATGCCGATTGCCATCGTGGTGATGCATCTCTCGAAGTTGTATCCCGAAGAAGGCGGCATGTACGTATGGACAAAGCACGCGTTCGGACCGTTCGCCGGCTACATGACCGGCTGGACCTATTGGTGTACGAACTTGCCGTATTTTCCGGCGCTTTTGTACTTCACGGCGGGGAACGCGCTATTCATGGCGGGCGGAACGAGCAATCATCTCGCGACATCTCCGGCGTACTTTATCGGCGTATCTCTCGCGGCATTCGCTCTCGCAACGATGCTGAACGTCCTTGGTCTTGACGTCGGCAAATGGTTGAACAACGTCGGCTCGATAAGCCGCCTTCTCGTAACGGCGCTCCTTATTGCTCTTGGCTTATACGCGTACTGGAGATTCGGATCCGCAACGCCCATCAATGCCGGGACGATTCGCCCGAGTTTGCAATTGAAAGATCTCATCTTCTGGACGGTTATCATTTTTGCGTGGACGGGTGCGGAGGGAATTCCGTTCATGGCCGGCGAGGTGCGCAATCCGCGCAGAAACATCCCCCTCGGCCTTGCAATAGCTGTGCCGTGCATCGCGGCAATCTATATTCTCGGAACGGTCGGCGTGCTGGCCGCGCTGCCGCCCGGACACGTCAGTTCGCTGTTCGGCGTGATGCAAGCGATTGCACACATCGCGAATAGCATGCACATTCCATCGCTGACGATTCTTGCCGCAGCACTGGTTACGATAACCGGCATCGGCAGCGCGGGGGTTTGGCTGGGGATTGCCGCGCGCATTCCCTTCGTTGCCGGTATCGATCGCTATCTGCCGCCGGCCTTCGGACGACTGCATCCGAAATGGGGATCGCCCGTCGTAGCGCTCCTGACACAAGCCGGTGTCTCGACGATTTTCATTTTGCTCGGCCAAGGCGGTACGAGCGTAAAAGGCGCCTATAACGTTCTGGTAAGCGCGACTGTGCTAATCACGATGGTTCCGTTTCTAACGCTCTTCAGCGCCGCATTGAAATTAGGAAAAAGCCGAGTGGTTTCGCTTGCAGCGTGCATCGGGTTGTTTACGACCCTCGCGGCGCTCGTGCTCTCCGCCGTTCCCGCGGAAGACGAACCGAACAAACCGCTTGCGGTAGCGAAGGTATTGATTTTGACCGCTATTGCATTGGGCGCGGGCGTTATTTTTTACGCGCTTGGCCGCGCAAATGCGCATCGCTCTGCTACAACGTTACAGCAGGAGGCGTAAAACGTTCCACCGCAGTAAGGCCGATGACATGTCGAGCGATGATGCGCGGTGTAAGCACGCTCGTGCTTTTGGCATCCGCGGTACTCTTATGTAAAAGCGCCGGGTTTTCGGCCGCCAATTCCGCACCGCCTTCGGCCTTGAAAGCAGCGCCGTGCCGCATCGGGCAGAGCCGATCCGATGCGATTTGCGGCACGTTTACCGTGTATGAAAATCGGGCCGCTCGCGCTGGCCGCACCATCGCGCTGCGCTTTATCGTCATCAAGGCGAAGCATCCGTCGCATCGGGCGATGGCCTATAATCCCGGCGGCCCCGGTGGTTCAGCGACCGCGTCGGCCGCGGACTTCGCCGACGGAACGACCGGGCCGTTTGCAAAGCTGCGCGACCGCTACGACATGTTGCTGGTCGATAACCGTGGCACGGGCGGATCCGCGCCGCAGCAGTGCAATTTTGCGCCGCAGGCGCATCCGGAGCTCTACTTCCGTCAAGCGTGGCCCGATTCGCTGGTACGCTCGTGCCGTAAGCGCCTTGCAGAGCACGCGAACCTTAGCCTCTACTCCACGAGTGTAGCCGCCGACGATCTCGACGATTTGCGCGCCGCGCTGGGATATCCGAAATTTGTGTTGTACGGCGGCTCCTATGGCACCATGTTCTATCTCGCCTACGCGCGTCAGCATCCGGATCGCGTTGAAAGCATCGTCCTCGATGGCGTCGCGCCGCCGCACTTCTACATTATCCCGCTACCCATGGCGCGTGGCGCGCAAAGCGCGATCGATCGGCTTGAGGTTGCGTGCCGCAGCGATGCGACGTGCTCGTCGCACTTTCCCCAGTTTACTGGACATTTCGCGACCGTAGCGCACCGCTTCGATGCGGGTCCGGTTGCAGTCACAGTGAAAAACACCGTGACGCGTAAACCGCAGCGCGTCGAGCTGTCGAAAGAGCAGTTTGCGGAGACGATCCGTCACGCGCTGTACTTCCCCGGCGGGGCGGCGTACATTCCGGTGACCATCGAGCGCGCCTATCACGGCGACTATACCCCGCTCGGTGAAACGGTTGACCAGCTGTCACAATTGTTCGCGAATGTTCAGGCAAATGGGCTCAACCTGTCTGTCACGTGCGCGGAAGACATACCCTTCATCACCGAACAAGCCGTCGCACAAGACACCACGGGCACCTTCGAGGGCGATGTGCGCGTGCGCGCCCAGCAGCGTGCGTGTCGCTTGTGGGACGTTGCTCCCGTGTCGCCGTCCTTCGTTCAACCGGTTCGAAGTAACGCGCCGATTCTCATGATCTCCGGCAGCGACGACCCTGCGTCGCCGCCGTCGTACGGGCAGCAAGCGCTGCGGTATTTGCCGAACGCGCGCCAGATGATTGTGCGGGGTGCATCGCACGACAGCGATTTTCCGCCGTGCGTTAATGCGATCGCGGTTGCGTTCATACGTGCTCGTTCTGCCGCCGGTCTCGACCTCAACCGCTGTGCAGCAGCATATCGCCGGCCGTCGTTCGCCACACTGGCATTTGATGAAGCCGCGCCGGACGAAAATGCCGCGCAGGGCAAACGCTTTCGTGCCCTGATTTTAGGCTTGATGCAGGGACGCATTGACCGTTCGCAACTGACGCCTGCTCTTTCGAAGCAGTATCCTGACGCTGTGCTGAAAGGCCTTGCCGCTGACATGCACTCCGTAGGAGCGTTACAGGCGGTGGTCTATAAGGGGACGTCTGTATCATCGAAACGGCGCACGTATCGCTACTTGCTGCGGTTTGTGCAAGCGAATGCCCTTGCAGTTTTCACGCTCGATAAGTCAGGCCGCATTCAGGATTTCGAGATTTCGACTTAAGAGCGGCACCCATTATCGCTAGCCACAACGCTATTGCAATTTCGGCGACCGTCAGCGGCGTTGTGATCGTGCGCACAATACCGGCATTCTGAGGCGCGAAGATTCCGGTGAACGTGATTGCCAACCATGCGAATCCGTCGGCGATGAGCCACGCGCCGAGTATCCGTGGAAGAAACCCCGATTTGTAAACAAGAACACCGAACGGGAACAGCCATAGGCCTGCGAAAGTTAGGCTCGTGAGAACCTGATAACTGTGCAAACGCAGAAAAAGCGTTGCTATCGCATCGCGCTGCACGTCTGAAAATGCAGGCGCGATAGCCGGATTGGTCAGTACTTGCAGGGCGCCTGCATAGCTCACCGGCATGACGAAATACAACGGCACTTGCAGAAGCGCTCCGAGGATCAGCATCAGGTTCGCCTGGACGCCGTCGACGTCTTTAAGCAGTCGATAAAGAGCCAGCACGACCAGAAGCCAAATCACACCGGCGAGGAGATCAGTGGCGATGAGGATGCGAAAGAGCGACTCGTGGCTGGTGATGTTGTGCGCCGTGGCGACGGCGTCGCCCGATCTGATGAAGCGCCCGGGCAGAATCTCTAGGTCCAGAAAGCCTACGACAATCACGAGCAGGTAGAGGAAGCCTGCAACTCTGGCGTCGCGGTTTAGCGTACGCATGATCCATGTACGGAGGCGAGTTTTACATTGTTTCAGGTAGCCGCCCCCAGGGTTAAGCCGGCATTGCCGTAGGGTCACAGTACGTGATACGATATAATACGTGGCACGTAATGAGGACCCCGAATTCCTAATATTGGCCGCACTTAGCGCAGGCGCAAAGCACGGATACGCTATTATTCAAGATGTCGAAGCGCACACGGGCAAGCGGCTCGGACCAGGCACGTTATACGGCGCGATTGCACGCTTGGAGAAGAACAAGCTGATTGAGCCGCGAGGGCTCGAGGAACGCGGCCGCCGCCCTTACCGCATTACTCCAGCGGGGCGCCGCGCGTTTCAAGAGTGGCTCAGCGACTTACAGCGGTTTCAAGCGGCGCTTCGGAGCTTAGCTACGTCGTGAGCCCGGCGCTCGCGCGGATGTTTACCGCGCTGCACTCGTCGCAGTGGAAGAGGCGGTATGGCGGTGAATTCCAAGCACTACTCCGCGACATGCCGGCGACGCCTGGCGTTATCGTCGACATTTTGCGCAGCGCTTTTCGATCGCAGCGCCGCCTGGTTATCGCCGGATTTTTTGTGGCTATGGCTATTGCAGCGGTTTTGTTGCGCGCGCAAGTACCGAATGCACACGTGAGCGTGGTTGCAGATCGCAATGGGATTCCTCAGGCGTCGCAACGGTGCGGGGTTTATACCAGCAATCCTCACAAGCCGCACGTCAAATGCGCATTGGGTTAACGCTGCTCTTCGTGCTGCTGTGTGCAGCGCGAGGCTCCGCGCAAAGCAGCAGCGTGCCGTTCCAACTTTTCGATAACCGGATTCTGGTTGACTGCACGATCGACGGCGTTCCGGGCTTCGCAATGATCTTCGATACGGGCTCGACGGGCGTGCTCGTGACACCGGAAGCCGCGCAGCGCCTTCATTTACAGAGTAAACAGGGCGGAGCCATCACCGGCGCCGGCAGCGGAAGCCTGCCTGTCACGCTGACGCATTTGCACGACTTCGCGATCGGGGAAACGCATTTCGGTGCGCTTCCCGCGATTGTTGGCGACTTGAGCACGATCCGGCGGGCGTTCGGCTTTCCGCGACTGGACGGTGTCGTCGGATACGATGTGCTCGGATCGCGCGAAGTCCTCGTCGATATGGATCGCCGCGTATTCACTATTTCATCGCATGCGCTTCAAGCGCCGCGCAACGCCCGCCGCGTTGGCGTGGTCATTCGCGACGGATTGTGGCACGTGCCGGCAGCGATCGACGGCAAGCGCGGTACCGTTATCGTCGACACGGGTGATCGCTCCTCGCTTACACTCTTTAATCGCTTCGCACAGGCGCATGGATACTATGCCGTGCCTTCTGCGCTGCACGATGTGCTCACCGGGTACGGCGTCGGCGGCCCCATTTACGCCGACGTCTTTCGCACGACGCTCTCGGCTTTCGGCACGTCGGTTTCGCAGGTATTGACGCGCGCGCAGCGCGGCGCCGGCGGCGTTTTTGCAACGTCGACCGAAGCCGGTAGTATCGGCAACGGTTTTTTGCGGCGCTTCAACATCATTTATGACGCCGGGCGCGGCAGCATGACACTGTGGCCGAGTCACTATTTTAGCGACGTCGACCAGTATCGGCCGCTGCAAGCCGCGGTCGCAACGACGGTTCTTGCACGCCATGGTGTATTCGGTGCGGCGGTCGTCGAGAAAGCGGCCGGTGTGACCGTCATGCGCGTAATTCCGGGCAGCGCTGCGGCAGCGGCAAACGTGAAGCCGGGCGACGTCATCAAAGGCATCGGCGGTGTTGACACGCCGACTGTCGCGTCGTTCCTTGCCGCCGTGCATACGTTTCACGCTGGTCAAACCGTCGCCGTAGCGATATTGCGTAACGGATCTCCGTTGCAGATGTCGGCGACGCTCGGGCGTCCGGCGGCTGAAAACGATCCGGACGTTACGACGCTCTATCAAGCGATCGAGGTAGACGGCTCTTTGCGCCGCACGCTTGTAACGGTACCGAAAAATGCGACGTCTCGTTTACCGGCCGTATTGCTCATCGGCGGCATCGGCTGCTATTCGGTTGACGCTGCGACCGATCCGAACGATGCATACATGCGCGTGACGCACGATTTAAGCCGCGCACGCTTTGTGACGATGCGCTTGGAGAAGAGCGGCGTTGGAGATAGTCAGGGGCCGCCGTGTTCGAGCGTCGACTTCTTGACCGAGGAGCGTAGTTACGGCGCTGCGCTCACCGCACTGCGAAACGATCCGCACGTCGATCCGAATCGCGTCTATTTGCTGGGGCACAGTATCGGAAGCGTTATCGCGCCGCGACTTGCGAGCACGCAGCGCGTCGCGGGCGTCATCGTTGCGGAGGCTGTCGGACGCGATTGGCTTGAGTACGAGACGCGCAATGCGCGGCGGCAGCTCGAACTCACCGGCGCTTCGCCGGCGGACGTCGATGCAAAAGTCGTCGAGAAGCAGGAGTGCATGTACCGGCTCCTGGTGCAGAAAGAGCCGGAGGCGGCGATCGAACGCACCATGCCCGCATGCAAAGAACCGAACAGCGTCTACCCGGTCGACGCCGCATACGTGCAGCAGGTTGCGGCGCTCAATATCATTCAGCCATGGACGCGCCTCAACGTACCTGCGTTAGTGATCTACGGCAAATCCGATTTCGTAACGGAAGAAGCCGACCACGCGCGCATCGTGCAAGTCGTCAATGCCGCGCATCCGCAAAACGCAACGCTCGTGAGCATAGACGGGATGGATCACATGCTGTTCCGGGCTCCGACTCCCAAAGCCGCGATGGAGGCGTTCCAGAACGGCGCGGCGCGGGAGTACGACACGGACTTTAGCCGCGCTATCATCGCGTGGCTTTCGAGGCAGCACTAGAGCGCTAAATCGCTACCGTGAAAGTGCCTTCAGTCGAGCGATAGCGGTCGCCGCTTCAGCCCGTAGTTCATCGTAGGTGGCGTACTCCGCCGGAGTAGGTGCCTGATACGCGAGATCGAGTTCGTTCATGAGGAACGCGAGGTGCGCATGCAGATAAACGCGGTGGAGCAGCGATCCTTCGCTGGAATGAATGTCGAACTGCACGACGTGGCCGATCGCCGAATCGATTTGTGCACGTTTCGAGCCGTCCACTTTGGTGCGCGCTGCAACGGCGTTATTGATGGCACTATTTAACGCGGTCAAAGTATTCCCGATGCGCGTCGCAAGCGCAAGGCGCGCCTCGAGATCACCGGTAGCCGGATGCAAGCGCGGATCGAGCGCCACGTGGAACGATTGTTGTGTCTTCGTGCCGCCATATTGTAGTACGACGCTGTACGTACCGGGCGTAATCGTGGGGCCGATCATCGCACTGCTATAATCGTTCGTCGTATCGATTCGCAAATTGTTGACTTCGGTGGGCGCCGGATAGCGGAGGTCCCACTGGAAGGCGTTCATACCGGGCTCGATGGTCGTAAGTTCGCTCAGGTTATACTGCGCTTGTTTGACCTGCGGCAACTCTGCGAGTTGATCGGGCGTGAGTTTCTTTGCGTGCTTGTCGCGCGAGTGCAGTGCAAAGCTACGCACGAGTTTGCCATTCGCATCCAGGAACGAGAGCGTTACCGGCGTCTGTCCTTTGTAATTCGCCGGAATGTTGAAGAAGACCGTCGCGCCGTATGCGGGGTTCTGGCCGCTGTTCGGCAACGGAAAGCCACCGCCGCCGTACGCGTGTGAGAGCCATGCCGTTTCCGGCGGGAATAACGGCCCGCTGTTGCCTGATGCGAGTTGTTCTAGTAAAGCGAGGTTGTCTAAAATCCAAAATGCCCGGCCATGCGTCGCGATTGCAACTTGGCCTTGACGCGCATCGATCGCAATATCGCGCACCTGCACGCCCGGAAGATTGAGCGTGAGCGGTTGCCATTGTGCACCGCCGTCGAGGCTCACGTACACGGTGCTGCGTGTACCCGCAAATAGCACGCGCGGTTCGCGCGGATCTTGACGCACAACGAAAACATATTGATCGTCGGGCAAGCCGGTGTTCATCGCCGTCCAGTGTGCGCCGTAATCCGTCGTTTTGTAAACGTACGGGTGGAAATCGTCCCATTGAAAGCGCGATGCCGTTAGGTACGCCGTTCCCTTATCGATGTGCGAGGGTTCGATGCTGCTTATCTGCGCCCACTGCGGCAACTGCGGAGGCGTTATAAGTTTCCACTGTGCACCGCCGTTGGTGGTAACATGCACGAGCCCATCGGCAGAACCGGCCCACATGATGTCGCCATCAAGCGGAGAGATCGCGAACGATGCCAGATCGGGAAAGCGTTCGACGCCGGTCTCGTCGTAGTCGATGGGGCCGCCGCTCGGGCCTTCGGTACTTTTATCGTTGCGTGTCAGATCGGGGCTGATGACTTTCCACGACTGACCGAAATCGGTGCTCTTGAAGACGACTTGCGCCGTTTCGTAGAGTTCGTCCGGACGTGCAGGCGAAAAGAGGATCGGATGCGTCCAGCCGAAGCGGTATTTATCTTCCGCGGACGACGCGCCGGCCATATATCGCGGCCACGGACTGACGCCCTTTTGCTCGCCGGTGCTCGTGTCGAGGCGCGCGAGCGAACTGTTGTAGCCGCTGCCGTACGTCACATTCGGATTGCGCGGATCGACCGCGATGAACGTGCTTTCACCAAGTGCGACGCTATGCCATTGCCCGATCGCGAGACCTTCGTTCGACGCGCTCGGCCCTTCGAATGCGCCTTCATCTTGCTGCGCGCCGTAGACGTGGTACGGAAATTGATTATCGAGCGTGATGTGATAGAACTGGCCCGTGGGCTGATTGAGTTCGCTGCTCCACGTTTTTCCGCCGTCGACCGAAACGGTCGCACCGCCGTCATCGCCTTCGAGCAAAATCTTCGTGTTGTGCGGGTTGATCCACACGATGTGATGATCGCCCGGCGGCGTGAGCGGTTTCCAAACTTTGCCGCCGTTCGTCGATTTCCACACGCTATCGACTTCGGGCGCGTAAAGCAGATTCGGATTCTGCGGATCGACGTAAATCGCCATATAATAGAAGGCGCGCTGACGCAGTTTCCATTCGCTGTTTACGCGTTTCCACGTTGCCCCCGCATCGGTCGAGCGGAAGACCCCGCCGTCGTGCGCCTGCACGATGGCGTAGACGATGTTCGGATTGCTCGCGGACACGGCAACGCCCATCTTGCCGAGAAGGCCGTGCGCAAAACCGGGATGCGTCGAAATCTTCGTCCAGTGTGCGCCGCCGTCTGTTGTTTTGTACAGACCACTGCCGGGGCCGCCGCTCTCGAGGTGCCAGGGCGTGCGCTGCTCTTGCCACATCGTCGCGTACAGCACGTTTGGATTATGCTGATCCATCACGACAACGTTGCCGCCGGTTTTCTCATCGACGTAGAGCACTTTGGTCCACGTCTTGCCGCCGTCGGTGGTTTTGAAGACGCCGCGCTCGGGGTTCGGCTTAAAGACGTGACCGAGCGAGGTTGCATATACGACGTTCGGATTGCGCGGATCGATGACGAGCGAGCTCGTGGTATGCGTGTCGCGCAGACCGGCGTATTGCCATGTTTTGCCGGCGTCGGTCGATTTGTAGATGCCTTCGCCTGTATCGAAGTCGCCGCGAATATCGCCTTCACCGGTACCGGCGTAGATGATCTTCGGATTCGACGTCGAGACCGCGATCGCGCCGATGCTCGTCGCCGTGCGCGGAAGCTTGTCGTCGGAGATGTTCTCCCAACTCAGACCGTAGTTGGTGCTGCGCCAAATGCCGCCTTGCACGCCGCCGAAGTAGAACGTGCTCGGTTCGCTCGGGACGCCGGCAATTGCGACGACTCGTCCGCCGATGTAGGGACCGATGCTGCGCCAATGCAGTTTCGATATCGGTTTTTGCTGCGGCGACGCGCTTTCCGCGGCGTGCAAAACAAGTGGCACAGTGACGAGCATAGCCGCAACGACGGCGGCAACAAAGCGCTTCATACGCGCTTAATCAGCGGTGGGTTGCAAAATTCCCTTTGCGCGCTTACTCGAGCGATCTATCGAGATCTGCGAAGACCTCGTTCACTGCGAATTGCAACCAGGGTACCGACTCATGTACGAACGTCATGCCCGGGCCGTAGCTTACTTGACTTCCCTTCGCGTGCGCATGAATGGTGCGCGTCCCCGGATCGACGTCCAACACTAAAACCGATCCTGTAGCAAGATAGCGCGCGATCTTTTTGTGCAAGTATTTTAGGTTGTCGCCCGGGGAACGAACTTCCACGGCAATATCCGGCGAAAACGGCGGTTCGTCAAAGTCGCGGCCGCGCAGAGCTTTTAAGCGTTCGTGCGAGACAAACGCAACGTCCGGTACGAAAACGGTAACTGTTCCATCGCCTGCGCCGGGACGGAATCGCCATTCGGGTCCCGCGCTTCCCCTGGTTCCCGCGCACGTTAAAATCAAGCGGTAGAGCGCGCCCTGCACGAAGGAATGGGCAGTCTTCGGGCTCATCTTGGGATGAGGACGCCCGTCGAGGTATTCGATTTCCGGCAGGTCGACTTGCGAAATAGGCATGGGCTGCATAGCACATCATACCATCACGCGGCGCGGAGTATGCAGAAATGGGTAACGGCAACAGCACGCAAACCTCGCGCGTCATCAGCGCGCCGCGCGAAGCACTGTATCGTGCATTTCTCGATCCTCACGCGCTTGCGGTGTGGCTTCCGCCGGGTGACATGACCGGCGAAATCTACAGCTTCGATGCGCGTGTCGGCGGCGGCTATCGCATGTCGCTGTTCTATCCGCCTTCGGACACGACGCATCGCGGTAAAACTCGCGAGCGCGAAGACAGCGTGGCCGTACGATTCGTCGAACTCGTTCCACCGGAGCGAATCGTGGAAGCGGTGACGTTCAAGTCCGACGACCCGTCGTTCGCGGGCGAGATGACGCTTACCGCAACGTTCGATGAAGTCGACGAGGGTACGAACGTGACGATTCTCTGCACCGGCATACCGCCAGGTATACGCCCCGAGGATAATGAAGCGGGCTCGCGCGAGTCGCTGGAGAAGCTCGCCGCTTATGCGCACCTTCGATCTCGGTGACGGCGTGCAACTGCGCCCGCTACGTCTGCAGCATGCGCGCGACTATTACGAATGTGCGCGCCGGAATTTCGTGCGTTTGCAGCCGTGGTTTTCCTGGGCTACCGACGATTTCGATGTAGCGGCCGTCGAAGCGGAACTCACGCATTTAGAACGTCAGCCAAATCCGCCGTACGAGCTGCCATATGCTTTTTGGCACGGTTCGAACTTCGCCGGTACCATCGGCTTATACAAGCTCGATTGGAAAAATCGCGTTGCGCGGATCGGGTATTGGATAGACGAAGCGCTGGAAGGACGCGGGTACGTGACAAGCGCCGCACGCGAGCTTATCGATTACGCGTTCAGCGAACTTCAGTTGAACCGGATCGAGATTCGTTGCGCGCCCGCGAATTCGGCGATCCGCGCGGTGCCGATAAGACTCGGCTTTGCCGAAGAAGGCGTCCACCGTCAAGTGCTCGCGGTGCAAGACGGTTTTCAAGACTTGATTATGTACGCGATGCTCGCATGTGACTGGCCCTAGGAGGTTGCCATGGCCGCGCCTATCATAAAAAAGAGCCGTTACGCGTATGCCGACACGGTTTCGCGCTTATCGCGAGCGATTACCGATGCGGGAAATCGAGTATTCGTAACGATCGATCAAGCGGCGGCCGCAAGCGATTCCGGACTGACGCTGCGGCCAACGACGCTCATCGTTTTCGGAAATCCGAAAGGCGGAACGCCGCTCATGGACGCGTTTCCACTTGTCGCGCTCGAGCTTCCGCAAAAGCTGCTCGTGTGGGAAGAAGGCGGAAACGTACAAGTTGCATACGTTCCCGCCTCCGATATTGCGGCGCGTTATGGGATTGCGGGGTTTGAGAAGCAAATCGCCGCGATGAACGGCGCGCTCGATACGCTCACCAATTCCGTCGTTTAACATCAGCAGGTTACGTTATGACACGTTGGGACATCGCCTACGTCGTAAACATGGCCCTTGCGGCTCTCATTACGTACTGGATCATGACCGGGCCAGTCGTCCTGATGTTCGGCAGATCTACGACGGAAATTGGGACGCTGTGGGCAGTGATCTCGACGGTTTTCGTTTATAGAGACACACGCGGCCATAGCGTCATGGCAGGCATCTCGCGATTATTTGCCACCGGTTTGAGCTGCGTGCTCTGCTTTGTATATCTGTTGGTGTTTCCATCGACAGGCGTTGGCATGGCGGCAATGATCGCGATTGCAAGCGCTATCGCCATGGCGTTAGGGCGGCGGGACGACGTGATCGTAGTCGCGATTACATGCGCCGTCATTCTGATCGTCGCGGCGTTCGATAGACATGACGCGCTGCTGCAGCCGATTCTTCGTTTGTTCGATACCTTCGTCGGCGTCGTTGTCGGCGTGATTTGGAAATCGATCGCGGCTGTCGTGTACGCGCGCGCTACAGGAGAGCCGCTGCGGTGAATTACAATTCGGTTTAGGGCGCTGCCGCACAGATGGGCTCGTCTTCCTTCGGCATGGGAGAGAAAAGGCGTGCGAGGCCGGGAAATGCCTCTGCATAGGTCGGGTGAATGTGCATGGATGCGTCTAGGGCGTGCCACGTCGAGCCGCACATCATGTGCGCGATGAAAACGTGCACGAGTTCTGCGGCTTCGTAACCGACTAGGGTCGCGCCGATGATCTTGTCGGTGTCTGCGTCAATCACCATGCGATAAAAACCACGTTCTTCGCCCCACTCGATTGCGCGCGCCACGTTATCCAGATGCACGGTTTCCACGCGAGCATTGATGCCGCGCGCGCGGGCCTGTTCGTACGTCAAGCCGACGCGGCCGACTTGCGGCTCGGTGTACGCGGCGTACCCGAGCGGACGATCGTCCCGCGTGCGACTTCCGCCGTCGAGAATATTGATGAGGCGCCGAGAGTCTTCCCAGGACACATGCGTGAACGCAGGCTGGCCGCTTACGTCGCCAATCGCGTAGACGCCCTCGCACGATGTTCGAAACTGCCGATCGATCGCAATGAAGCCGCGTTTGTCGAGCGCAATTCCCGAGGCTTCGGGACGCAAGCTCCCGGTGTTGGGCGTGCGCCCGACGCAAACGAGCAACTGTTCGCCGTCGAAAGTGCTGCCGTCATCCAGCGTCAGCGAAAACACGCCCTCCGCGTACGTGACTTTCTCCGGTTTCGCGTTGACATGCACGTCCACACCGTCTTCGCGCAGAGACTCTTGCAACAACGCACTGACATCAGGTTCTTCCTCGTTTAGCACGCGATCGCCGTGCTGAAAGATGGAGACTTTGCTGCCGACCCTGCTCATGCCCTGACCGAGTTCGAGGCCGATATAGCCTCCGCCGATCACGAGGAACCGCTTGGGAAGTACCGTTTGATTGAAAAATGTCAGGTTGGTAAGGCACGGAGTGTCGGCTAAACCCGCAATATCCGGAATATACGCCGTCGTCCCGGTATCGAGGATAATGAGCGGTGCGGTAATTTCGACGCCGCCTCCGCTCACGATTCGTTCGCCGATGAACCGGGCGTCTGCGTGAATTATCTCGACGTTGTGTTCCGTCAAGCGGCGCTTCACGCCGTCTCGGAACAACTGAACGATCGAATGCGCGCGTTCCATGACTCGTTGAAAGTCGACATCGACCGTTGCGTGCACGCCTATTCGAGACGCGCGTCGCGCGCGGCCCGCCGCATGCGCCGCTGCCAGAAACGACTTGGACGGTGTACATCCGTAATTGATGCAGCTTCCGCCGAGTTCGCCGCGCTCGAAGAGGACCACGCGCTGACCGCGCTTGCAGAGCTCAATCGCTAGCGGCACGCCGCCTTGGCCGCTTCCGATAATGATAACGTCGACGCTTCTCATTGGCCTAGAATAGCAGATAAAGGTTGGTCATCCAGAGAAGGAGTGAAAAAATGGCAGACAAGACGCTCGAGCCTGTAGTGGCGCGATTGATTGATGCGCTGAACGCCGGAGATCGGGAAGCGTTCTTTGCGGAACTGACGAGTGACGCGACCATGTCCGACGACGGCACGGATGAGGATCTTGCGCAATGGGCCGATCGAGAAATCTTTTTATCTCATGGTCAGTTGCATGTTGAGTCGACGTCAAATCACGGGCTCTCGGTGATCGGCCAGTATCGCAACGACACTTGGGGAGACATGCGCACCCGCTGGGACTTCACTGTGGTGAACGGTAAGATTCGGCGATTTGAAACGGGTCAGGCTTAGCGGTTAACGCGCTAAAAGCGCGGGTACGCGTACTACATGCTTCGGCACACTGCGCATCCCACGGAATCGCGGTATGAGGTCCTAGGACTTTTTACTGTGTCGATGATCGCGGCATCGCTTATTTTGGTCGCGATTGGGACGCTACTGCCGTACGTCGCCCCGGCCTTTCCTCAGCACCGCGCCGACGTTTGTTTCCTGGTCATGGCGTTCTTCATAGGCGATACGCTGGCGACCGCCGTTAGCGGAGCAGCAACCGATAGATTTGGTGATAAAGCCGTGCTGATTGTGAGCGGCATCGTTATGGGCGTCGCGCTCATTGCCGCCGCAGCAGTGCCTTCGTTCGTGTGGCTTGCCGTTTGGCTTTTTGTCTACGGCATCGGGTTCGCCGCGATCAACCCCGTCGGCAGCCACGCCATTCTGTTTTTCTTTAAACCCGAGCAGCGCGGCCTTGCAATGGGCGTGCGGCAGATGGGCATGCCGCTCGGTGGTGTCGCAGGCGCGATCATTATTAGCACATCCGCGGAATACTTCGGATATCGCGGTGCGCTTATTATTACCGGCGCAATTGTGATCGTTGTAACGCTGACGGCTGCTGCTTTATACCGTGAACCACCGCAGCTCTCCGGCGAGGCGGTCCGTGCCGGCGTGCTGCTCGAAGACCTGCTGCACATGGGACGCGAGCCGCGTCTACTGCTCATCACAATTACGTGCACCGTGCTTTTTGCCGCTCAGGTTGCACTGATGGCGTATTTTCCGTGGACGTTGGTAAATGAGATTCGCGTCTCCGCGGGATTTGCAGCGATGGTGTTTGTCATCACGCAATTTTCTGCAGCGGCAGGACGGCTTATCTGGGGTTGGCTGAGCGATCGCGTATTTCACGGCGGGCGTTTAGTGCCGCTGGCCATTACGTGCGTGCTCTGCGCGTTCGCCGCACTCGCTGTTGCGAACCTGAAGGGCATGCCGCTGCCCGCCATTGCGGGTGTCGCTGTGCTGCTGGGAGCAGCTGCGGAAGGCTGGTTCGGATTGGCGATCGTTGCGATGGCGGAAGTTGGGGGAGAAGAACATGCCGGCAGCGCGCTCGGCTTTGGTCTGACGTGGGTGATGGCAATCGCGATTTTCATGCCGGTTGCGTTTCAGTGGATTATGCAAAATGCCGGTATCCCAACGGCATGGCATGCATTGGCGCTCCTTTGCATTGCGGGGTTAATTCCTGCGATTGGCGCGATAGCGGTGTCTCGACGAGTGCAACTGCGCATTGCGCAGAGATAAGTCACGGATTCTCGCGATCGGGATGCTGAACGGCGTAGCGCGGCTGTGGTGAGTAGACCAGCCACATGTTTTCGTCAGGATAGTAGGCCGATTCTCCGATCGGATTATCGGCGACGATTAGCACGGTGAGATCCCCGTCTGAATCGTTGCGAATCTGATGCGGTTCGTCCGGCTTGAATATGAATGCGTCGCCGGGAGCAATCGGTGTCTCTCCGTTTGCGTGCCGCACCACGCCGGTGCCCGAAATGACTTGATAGTACTCCCACTGCGCGCTGTGTGAATGATAGCGGTAGGGAATGCTGTGCGGCGGCACGCGCAAGACTTCAACATCGAACGGGTGCCGCTTCGACAAGTCTAGTGACTTGGGTTCGCGCCCAAGCGCCTCCGAAATCGGTCTGAGGAAGCCGATCCGGCCCTCCTTCGTTTTGCCGATCTCGCTAATGTCCGCAACGTTGACCTTTCGAAACATCCGTTAGCTCTTCACCTGGCTCAGCAAGAAATCCACGAACATTTGCGTTAGCGGTATGCCGCACAGTCCCTCCAGCCACAAGAACTGCCCTTGAGGATTCACCTCGAGAAACACCGGCTCTCCGTTCCGATCGATCTTCAGATCGAATATTCCCATGCGAAGGTGCAGGTCGTGCAATACGCTCTGCAAGCGCGCCGTCGTGGCAGCATCGATATCGTACGGCGTAGCGTTGCAATTCAATGGATAGCGCCAGTCGAGCTGCTCGGTTTCCAACAATGCGGCGCTCACGCACGATCCAAACACGTTGATGCGAATGTGCCGGCTGCCTTCAATGAATTCTTGGTAGATTGCGGGACAAAGTGTTATAGCCCGATCGTCCGCCAATAACTCGCGTGAAACGCGGCCTGTCAAGATTGTCTCCGTGGGTGTACCCGCGACTACTTTGGCTACGACGTTATATTGCAGCGCCTCGCAGAAGGCGCGAACGTCAGCTGCGTCCGAACTCACGAGCGTGCGCGGTATGCGGAATCCGCAACGCCGCGCAGCCGCCAGCTGCAGAATCTTGTTGCCGGCCAAACGCGTTGCTTCCGGATGGCTGATCCATACGCCATGAAACGCGTTCAGCGCGATTCCGATCAATGCTGCGCGCGTATCGCGTGCGGCGAGATCTTTTGCAGATGAGTTAGTGAAGGATTCAGGAAAAAGCGGATCGCCCGTAAAACGACGCCACCAGGCGACGTAAGCCGCGCCAACGTCGATGTGCGCGCCCGTGCGGTCCGGAAGGATTGCTTTGCGCTCGTCGAGCGACCACGATATGCCACCGGTGAGCGGTATCGCGTCCGTCTCGACGATAGCGCAGGAAGCACCACGCGCCTCGATCGCTTGAGCTATCGCATAGGCGTGAAAATCGTCGCGTTTACTGAGGACGACGACGTCCGTACTGTTTACCAGTAGTCTGAGTCGTCGCGCAGTTGATCGCCGCTACCGCTGATCGTTTGCTTTGGGTCGCCGGTCCAGGGACATGCCGCCTTTGGGTTGGGATTCGAACCGACGTATTTTACGAACATTTCTTCCCACTCACGCAGCTTCTCTGGCGGAACTTCCCAAAATTTGGTCGGGCGAAAGTGAAACACAACGGGCAATGGATGCTCGCTGATATCGTGCTCTTTTCCCAACATCTTTTCGTCTTGCATGGTGAAGCCTCACTCGGACATCTGCGCCGCCCGGCTTAGTTCATTATAACACCTGCGGCTCGGCGGGGCTAAATCGGCTATGATAGACACGGAGGAACTCGTATGAGCGAGAAAGAGAACCTGCAAATCGTCAAAGAGGCTTACGACGCGTTTGCACGCGGCGACGCCGAGTCGGTCATCAACGCGGTGTCGGAGGATGTCGAGTGGGAGGCGCCAGGTCCCACCGAGATTCCATGGGCCGGGGTATTCCGCGGAAAGAGCGGCGTCGCGGATTTCCTAAGGATTCTCGGCGATAGCGACGAGGTGTTGTTCTTCGAACCCGAAGTATTTTTCACGCATGACGAGCGCGTCGCAGCGTTCGGGCATTACAGTGCGCGCGTAAAATCGACGGGGCGCGAAGGGCACGTCGAGTGGGCGCACAGTTTCGTTGTACGCAACCGAAAGATTGCGATGTTCCGGCTGTATTTCGACACGGCGAAGTTCGCCGAAGCGTATCACACCGAAACAGCTCGCGTGTGATTTCTACGCTGCGATAGCGTTCAAGCAGCGCAGCAGAATATTTGCCGTGACCATCGCATCGCCGAGTGCGCGGTGCGCCGGAAATGCCGCGAGCGTAGGGTCGCGGTCGAGTTCGAGGTATGCGCGCAGCGTCTGATTCTTGAAATTCGGCGCATCCGGAAACGCGCGGCGCGCAAGGCGCACGGTGCAAAGCGACGGCAAGCGATGCAGCGCGGGAAGAAACGCGAGATCGAAGGCTGCGTTGTGTGCGACCACCGTCGTACCGCGGCATAGACGATGGAGGTGACGCTGCGCTAATTCAAACGACGGTGCACTCGCGACGTCCTCGTCGGTGATGCCGTGCACGCGCGTCGCATAGACTGGAATGGGACATCCGGGGTTAACGAACGTGCTCCAGTGGTCGACGATGACGCGATCCTGAACGAGCACGCATGCCATCTCGACGACGCGGTCATGCACGGGGCTAAAGCCCGTCGTTTCGAGATCGATAACTGCATAACGCATGCAGGCAGCATCGGCCACGCGCATGCCATACGGGTGGCATGCGGCATCAGGGTATAACGCCCAACATGACGCTGCCGTTTCTTTGCAGTATCCTCACTGCGACGGTGCTCGCTGCCGCACCGGCACCAACCCCAACGCCTACCGCGGCGCCGACACCGTCAGTTGTGCTGTTCGGCGGAATTACGGCGGTAGATCAAGCGGCTTCGGGTCCCGGTACGGTCCTCTTCACGAACGTGCCGCTGGAACCGCAGACACCGTATGAATTCTTCACCTCCGTTCCCGGCGTGACGGGCAGCGGCGTGGACGCGCAACTCTACGTGCAGGCGCAATATCAGAGCGGGCGGCTGCGCAGCGGGTTTTTGACCGGAACGGAAACGGCGAGCGGCAACACGACGAACATTTTGTACCTGGGCGAACCGCTGATGCCGACGGTCAATCCGTTCGTCAGTTCCCGCAACATGTTTTTTCAAACATTCTTGGGAACGTCGGATCCCGTGTTGCTCAACCGAACGTCGCTGCTGAACGGCTGGATCGGCGCACGCGACGGATCGTGGAACGTGCAGGGCGGATGGTTCTTGCCGCAACAAACACTGAGTTTTGTTTTCTCGCCACCGCCGCTGCCCAATACTGTTCCACAAGTTTCACCGCAGCTTCCCGAAACGCTGGCACCGCAGCTCGCGACCCTCCCAGACTGGACGACGCAATGGCCGGCGCTGCCGTTGCAAGGCATCGATGCGTCCGCGCGCACGGGAAAATACAATCTGGAGTTTTTCGACGGTGCGCTACCGACGCGTTACTATAGCAGCGAGTTTAACAACACGGCGCGCATTGCATCCCTGAATGCGGCGCTGTCCGCGTCACCCGGTGCACGTTTTGCAATTCAAGTCGCGCGCGTGCAGCAGAACATGGTCGGCCTCACACCCATTCCAGCGGGCGTGCTGTACGGCGGCGATTCGGACACGCAGCTTGGGCCGGAGGGACCCGAACCCGAGAGCGACGTGTACGGTCAGCGTACGACGCTCGTGGGCATGCAAGCGATATTGCATCTGCGGAGCGATACCGTTGTCGCGGCCGAAGCGGGGCACTCGTGGTTTGCGGCACAATTCTTGAGCCCGCCCGGACAGCCGACTAACGCGGGCTATTACCACGTGGGCGTCAATCATTCGTGGGCGTCGCAAGAGCTTTCCGCCGACCTCTATCGTTTTGAACCGGCGTATGCGCCGAACGTTTTGCCATACGGCAATTTCGCGAATTTGTGGCTCGTTGCATGGGCGTGGCCGTCGCCGTGGTTAAAATCGCAATATCAGCTGGTCGCAAACGATGACGCGTCCATAAACCGTCAAGGCTTTCGGGTGCGCTATGGCGGGCACGATTCCCATTTTAGCTATCGTGCCGGATATGCTGATTTCGTACAGGTTACGCCGTTCAACAACACGACTGCATATCAACCCGGGTTCACCGATCCGTTTTTTACATCGAGTCAAGAAGCGAGCACGAGCTACCGCGGAACGCAACGGCAGTTCGCGGGATGGCTGCAATGGCATACGCCCGGCATCGCAACGTCGCTCGATTTTGTTGACGATATCGTTCAGCGGCCGGCTCCGAGCGCGTATCCGGATCAGGCCATAGATATGGATGTTCCGCAAGTGGAGCTTACGGTTTCGCATTCGTCTGGAAACGCACTGTATTCGCTCGGAGAGGGCCGATTTGCGATTCACGGCTGCTACGCATGCAGCATTTCACGGGTCGACATTCATCAACGCGTCTATTTCGCCGGCGTGAATCTTCGCACGGGCTCTACGAGCGGTTGGCTTCTGGAATGGCGGCGGTATTTAACCGACGGAATTCCGATTACCGGCGTGCCGTTCTCTCCGGCATACACCGGGACGCGCGTCATTGTTGAAAACCGTTTCCGATTGCAGCCCTAACGTGCGAGCCCGATAAGCCGATTTAATGACTTTAGTCTAACTGCATTTTGCACCGTTTTAACCATGGCTGCATACGCGGTACTATCCATGTGCTGCATTCTCGTTGTCCATGGAGGTACTAATGAAGCAGTTCAAAGCAGCTGTCGCTGTCCTAGTGGCAGCATCGTTACTTACTGCATGCGGAGGCGGTTCGTCCAATAGCATACCAACGACGAAGCCGTCCTCGACCAGTCCGAGCCCCGCGAGAACTCTTTCCGCGAGAAGAATCTTTATCTCGTCCGCGATGCGGGCACGTTTTCACGCGACGAACAACAACAAGATTGAATATTTCTACAGCCGCTACTCGAAAGAGCAGTCGGCGCGCCGCACAATGGCGGGCGGGAACCTGAATTATTACGGCGGGCCCGTTCAGACCTCGCCGAAGATCGACATCGTCTATTGGGGCTGGCAAAACATTCCCGACAGCAACGCCGATCCGAGCGACATTTACGACTACATGAACGGGTTCTTTAATGCGATCGGCGGCGGCGGCTGGATCAACACCGATACGCAATATTACGGATCGAACGGCTACGTGGCCAACACAAATCCGCAACTCGGCAGCGTCGTGTATGACACATCGACGCCGCCTAATCCATATTCCGATTCGGACGTTCAAAATGAGGCGCAAGCGGCCGCGAATTATCTTGGCGATGCGAACACGAGCGTGAACTACATCGTCGTGACGCCGAGCGGCTACACAACGTCCGGTTTCGGAAGTCAGTGGTGCGCGTATCACAGCTACACGGGCAGCGTCTCGTACACCGATATGCCGTACATTCCGGACGCCGGTTCAGGATGCGGTCAAGGGTCGGTCAATTATCCCGGAACTAACGACGGCGTGAGCATAGTGGGTGGTCACGAGGAAGCTGAGACGCAAACGGATCCACAGCCGTCTTCGGGATGGGTCGACTCCAGCGGCGCGGAGATCGGCGATAAATGCGCCTGGGTGAATTTGATGAACAATTCGGCTGCAGGCAACTATCCGACGCAGCCCCTATGGGATAATGCGATCAGCGGCTGCGCTCAGAGCGGTCCTTAGCATAGCTCTCGATACAACAACGTAGGTCTCGATACAACGACCGCCGCGGGTGAGCTCGCTCATCCGCGGCGTCGTTTGTAGCGGCGTAGCAGCGGATCGACGATCGATGCGACTACTATTGCTCCAAGTATTGCGATCGGAACGATTGCGAGCACGAGCAAAACGTTGTGCACGCCGTGCGGATCGCTCGCGTTAGAAAAGAAAGGCATACCGTGCAAGATTAGCTGTGTTTTCTTATATAGGCCTTGGCCTCTTACCGGGTTTTTCTAAGACGCTTGCCTGCTGGAGAAGTGTTACAATAAAGGCCCCGCGTGAGAAAGGCGGCGGTTATGGCAATTTCTTGGAATCGCCCGCATGCCAATGCACCCTGCGACGGACTCGTTCCCGTCGAGACCCGAATAGCCGAGCAGCCCGCGCAAGTCGTTTCCAATATCGGTTTCGTGCCTATGGGCGCGGGGCCGGTCGTTGCACCGGACGGCACGGTTTATATAACAAGCACGGACGGCACGTTACGCGCATTTCATGCAAACGGCACACTGCGTTGGATGGGCAACGTGGGCGCGCCGTTCGGCATTACGACGCCGGCCGTTGTAGATGCATATGGCTCAGTGTACGTTGTGGCATATTATGGCGCAACCGATCACCGCACGAATCCCGTGACGTACGTTAACGAAACGATACTTTGCCGTTTTACTTCAGACGGTACGCTCGTCTGGAAAGCCGCATTTCCAAACTACGGGACGTGGACGGGCGTGTATTCGAACGCGGCTCCGAATATTTGGCAGTACGGAACCGACGAAGTGATTATGGTTCCCGCAACGCAATACACGAGCTTCGGCTCCGTCTACAGTGTCATCGCGTTTTCGCCCGACGACGGCTCGGTGCTTGGAAGCGCAATGCTCAACGGGCCGCCGCCGCCGGTTACCGGCGACTCCGATTTTTTGGACTGGCTCGCGAACCTGTTGGGCGTACCGTTCCAAGAAGGAGAACCGTTCCAGCCGCCTATGTACAGCCTGCCTGCGGATGCCAAACCGCCGCAACCGGGCGTAGCAATTTTCAACAATCCGCAAGGCGGGACGCCTTTCATCATCGGCACGGACGGTGCGGAAGATATTGTCGGGCTCACGTTTGACGTCGCTAATGGATTTACCGAACGCTTTCGCTCGCACGACGATACGTGGACGATGCACGCTCAACCGGCTGTATTGCCCGACGCGCATTCGGTCGTGGGAACCGGCGACGGACGCTTGCGGTATTCCGGCCCGAACGGAATTCCAGTTGCCGATATTCACGGCCTTGATGCGATTATGTCGCGCGTGTGCCGCACGATGGACGGCACCGTTATTGCGCTTGGTCTGCAACCATATCCCAATGGTTGCACGCTCTCGTTTATTCGAGACGGGGAACTGCTTATACAGACCAAGCTTAAACCGCGCGCTATCTCGGCGCCTGCCGCTTCGTCGAATCACATCTTCCTGAATCTCTCGTCGGGACTCTATACAATCGATGCGAAGACTTTGAATTTCGTAGCCGAGAGCCCATGGATCGGCAACAACGGAGGCGGCGGCCTATCCTCGCCTGCAATCGGGCCAAATGGCGAGGTGTACGCGATCGCCAACAACGAGCTCTACATGTGGAGCGGGGTTCGCCGCGTCATTGGCGGAGAGGTTGAAACTGGAGGCGTTCACCTAAGGCGTACGTAGGCTGGTATTACACTACTCGAGTAAGCGCTCCGGAGTTATCGGCAGATCGCGAATGCGCTTGCCCGTTGCGTGATACACCGCGTTGGCGATCGCAGCAGCGACGCCCGTTATGCCGATTTCACCGATGCCTTTCACGCCGAGCGGATTGACGTGCTGGTCGTGTTCTTCAAGCAGCAGCACGTCGATCTCCGGCACATCGGCATTCACGGGCACGTGATAATCGACGAGATTCGCGCTCATCGCACGTCCCGTGCGTTTGTCGTACTCCGTTTGCTCCATCAGCGCCATGCCGATGCCCCATGTGATTCCGCCGATAAGTTGGCTGCGTGAAGTTTTCGCATTGAGAATACGGCCGCATCCGAAGACGCCGGTGTGTTTCGCGATGCGCACTTCGCCTAGCGCTTCGTCGACTTCAACTTGTGAAAACTGAGCGCCGAAGGCGTGCGTCGAATACTGCTCCTCCGCATCGGCGGGTTCTGCATCGGCGCGCGCTTCGATTGGTCCTTTGAACTTCGGATCCGCTTTCAATTTCTCGCGCAGGTTTTTTGCGGCCAAGTAGACCGCGTTGCCGACTGCGGCGGTCGTTTGCGAGCCTGCGGAGATCGGTGCAACCGGGTAATCGGTGTCGCCGAGTTCGAAGCGTACGCGTTCCAGCGGAACATCGAGTACTTCGGCAACGAGCTGTGTAAAGACGGTATACGCGCCTGTGCCGAGTTCGTGCGTGCCGCTTTGAACCAGTACGCTGCCGTCGGGATCCATGCGAATGTACGCTGACGCATCGCTGCGCCATGCGGGGTAGCTGGCAGTCGCCATGCCCATGCCGACGAGTTTGCCGTTGCGCCGCATCGATCGCGGCTCAGGCGTGCGCGTGTTCCAGCCGATGCGTTCGGCGCCGATGCGGTAACATTCGCGTAGCGATTTACTGCTGAAGGCTTTGCCGTCGTCCGGATCGCGTTCCGCGTAATTGCGCAAACGCAGTTCGACGGGATCGATGCCGGTGCGATAGGCAAGTTCGTCCATCGCGCATTCGAGGGCGAAACTGCCGGTTGCGTCGCCCGGTGCGCGTGTGAACGTCGGCCGCGAAGTGTGCAGCCGCGCGAGGCAATGCGACATGCTGTAATTCGTCACGGCGTAGAGATTGCGGGAGAAGAGTCCGCTCGTCTCGACCCAATCGTCGTGCTCGGCGGTTTGCGCCAGCGTGTCATGCATGAGCGAGTGTAGGCGTCCCTTAGAATCGGCGCCGATCGAGATGGTTTGCACGGTGCGCGGACGGAAGCCGACGAAGCCGTACATCTGCGCGCGCGAGAGTTCGATCCGTACCGGCACGCGGAGCTCGCGTGCGGCCATCGCGGCAAGTGCAACGTGCGCCCACGCTGTACCCTTGCAGCCGAATGCTCCGCCGACGAACCGGCAGATGACGCGCACGTTCTCTTCCGGCATCGAGAAAACGTCTGCGATGCGCCGGCGCACGCCGGAGACGTATTGCGTGGAATCGTAGAGCGTGAGGCGGTCGCCTTCCCATTGCGCGATGGTTGCGTGCGCTTCTATGGGATTGTGATGATGAACGGGCGTCGTATAGACGGTTTTCAGTTGAACTTCGGCGTTTTTGAATACATCCTCCGGATCGCCGCGCGAATGCTGCAGGTCTTCGTCCAAGAACTCGCCTTTTTCGCGGCGAGGCGCTTCGTAGATGTCGGTCTGCGGCGTTACGGATTCATACTCGACTCGCACGAGTGAGGCCGCGTATTTCGCTTGCTCGAGCGTTTTCGCGACGACGACGGCTATCGGCTGGCGATCGAAGCGGATGCGATCGTCTTGGAGCAATGGGAGAAACGGATCGCGGTCTTGCGGTTTTTCACCCTTCACGCGCGGCGCATTTTCGTGCGTCATCACGAGCAGAACGCCGGGCGCTTCGCGCGCGAGTGCCGTTCCGATGTTTGCAATGCCGCCGTTCGCGATTACGCTGAGCACGAGTTCGGCATAGACCATGTGCGCGGGGTGATGCTCGGCCGTGAACTGCGCCTCGCCTCGGACTTTTGCGGGGCCATCGACGCGATCGACGCCCGGCCCAATGAGCGGCAACGTCACGACGGCTGCACCAGACTCGTAAGCGCACGCACGATCGCGCGCTGGGCGAGTTCGATCTTAAAATCGTTGTGTCCATAGCCTCTCGCATCCGCGAGAGCAGCTGCCGCGGCTAATTGGAAGATGGCCTGATTTGCCGGCTCGCCTTCGAGTACACGTTCGGCTTTATGCGCGCGCCACGGTTTGGTAGCCACGCCGCCCAGTGCTACGTGGGCTTGCACGATGGTACCGTCGCGAATTTCCAGAGCGGCTGCGACGGAGACCAGCGCGAATTCAAACGATGCGCGGTCGCGTAACTTCAGATACGTCCCGCCTGCGTTCAACGGCGTGCGCGGTAACGTTATGCCGGCAATAACTTCGTTGTGGGCGAGATCGTTTTCGACATCCGGTGCAGTACCTGGCGTACGGTAGAAGTGCTGCACGTCGACGGTGCGCGTGCCTTGCGGTCCGAGGATTTCTACGGTAGCATCGCATGCTACGAGCGCTACGGCGAGGTCCGAGGGATGCGTCGCGATGCAGTTTTCGCTGGTGCCAAGTATGGCGTGCTGACGGTTCCACCCGCCTATGGCCGAACAGCCTTCGCCGCGCACGCGTTTGTTGCACGGTGTCGCTACGTCGCGGAAATACACGCATCGCGTGCGCTGCAACAAGTTTCCGCCAATCGTTGCCATGTTTCGCAGCTGCGGCGATGCGCTGGCGAGCAACGCTTGGGTCACCGCGGGGAAGGCCGCTGCTACTTGCGCGTGATCGGCAACCTCGCTCATGCGCGCGAGCGCGCCGATGTGGATGCGGTCGTCGTGCACTTCGATGGCGCTGCCGGCAATGCGGCTCAGATCGATGAGGACGTCCGGTTGAAAGACGCGTTCCTTGAGCAAATCGACGACGGTCGTTCCGCCGGCAACGCACATGCCTTGCGGATATTCGTTTAGCAGACGCGCAGCATCGTCGAAATCGTCGGCGCGGACGTACGCGAACGGATTCATTTCGTACCGGGTTTGCCTGCAGCGTCGAGCACCGCGTCGACGATGTTCGGATACGCACCGCAGCGGCAGATGTTGCCGCTCATGAATTCACGGACGGATTCGCGCGTGAGCTCGCGGCCTTCGCGCAGCAACCCTTCGGCTGAAACGATTTGTCCCGGCGTGCAGTACCCGCATTGGAAGCCGTCGTGTTTGACGAACGCGGCTTGCAGTGCGTGGAGATCCGGTTCGGCGCTGAGACCTTCGATGGTCGTGATCGCGTCGCCGTCATGCATGACGGCGAGCGTCAAACAGGAGTTGATGCGTCTGCCGTTGACCAGCACCGTACACGCCCCGCACGCCCCTTGATCGCAGCCCTTCTTCGTGCCGGTAAGATGGAGCCGTTCGCGCAGCGCATCGAGTAACGTCACGCGCGGCTCGATGCAAAGCGCGTGCTCGCGCCCGTTTACGATGAGCCGAATATCGACGTTCGTGGACGGCGCTTGCCGCACTCTCATGCTGCAGTGTTCCCGCGCGCGGCGGAAACACTACCAGTTAGAGAAACGCTTTGTTGCTTACTGAACCGTTTGAGGCTGCGGACGCGCTTCGCCGTTGACGTCGGCGGAAAGCATCAGCAAGAAACGTCCGGCATCGGGTGCACGGCGTTGTCCGCCGTTTGACCCGGGAAAATGATGTTCGCCGTTATTTGCCATCCTTTGACGCATTGCGTCACGCATTTTCTGCTGTTCGCCCAGGACCGCTTTTGTTTCGTCGGGCGTGAGCACAGCATCGATTTGTTTGACGGCATCGTCTCGTTGAATCGATCCGCTGTCGTATTGCGCGACGATGGCTTGAACTTTTGCGCGATGATCCGGGCTGAGATCGTTAAAGGCCGCGGTTTTTGCTTGGTCGCGTGCTTGGAGGATTTCGGGCGGGATGCTGCCCTCATACATTTGTGCGGAGGCAGCGAGCGGTGCGCCCACCACAAGGAGCGCGCCTGCCATAAGGAGGGTCCGAAAGCGTTTCATGCCGCCTACCATATCCACCGAATCTGGGAGAACCTTGGGTACCACAGGATGGCCTAAGGCGGCCCTTAGACGATACGCGCATGAGATATGTAACGATACTCGGTCTTGCGGCAGCATTGTCAGCGAGCACCGCGGTGGCTCAAGCGCAACAGGCCTTGCCGCCGAATCCCCCGCTCTCGCGGCAGCAATTCGAGCAGATCCGTTCGCAAATGGCGCAAATTCACAGCGTGGAACGCGCGCAAATTCTGAACGCGCTCACGCCGGCGCACAAAACGCTTTTAGCCAACGTTGTCGGGCGCCTCGCCATTTCCGTGAATCCCGATTTTCAGGAAGCGGCGCGGGAACTCGACGCGGTACTTTCCGCAAGCGAGAAACAACAAATCATTGGCGCCGCACAAACTGCGCGCAATAAAGCGCGTTCCCTCATGCCGAACATGCATCCGGAGTTTCCGATGGGTCCGCCGCACGAACTGCGTGAGAATCGCACGCCGGATGCGGGGCGCATTTTACTCCGGCTCGCAACGCCGGGCCCGAGTGATTCTACGAGTGCGCGTACGCGACTTCCGCGTGCTGCGTCATGTCGAGGCCCGTGATTTCTTCGCGTCGCGTCACGCGCAGCGGCACGAAGCGCGTTACGAACGTAAGAATCGCGAATGTCGAGAAGCCAGAGTAAAGCGCAACCGCGCCGACCGCGGCGATTTGCGGCAGCACGCCCGAGCCGGCGAACACGCCGGTCAGCACCGCACCAACGGCGCCGCCGATGCCATGTAGCGGAAACGCATCGAGCGAATCGTCGATGCGCATGCGTTCGCGTAGTTGCACGGCTGCGTAGCACACCACTGCAGCGATCGCGCCGATTGCAATTGCAGCTCCGGGCATGACGTACCCGGCAGCGGGTGTGATCGCAACGAGTCCGCAAATGCACCCGGCAACTGCGCCGCTTGCACTCGGTGCGCCGCGATGACGCCACGCAAGTGCGAGCCACACCAGAGCGCCCATAGCAGCAGCGACATTGGTGTTGACGAACGCAACTGCCGCAGTGCCGTTGGCCGCGAGCGCGCTTCCGGCGTTGAATCCGAACCAGCCGAACCAGCACATCGCTGCGCCAAGCATCACCATCGTGAGATCGTGCGGGCGATCCGGACTGTTCACGCCGCGCAGACGCGGACCAAGCACCCACGCGCTGACGAGCGCAGCGACGCCGGAGGCGACGTGTACGACGGTGCCGCCGGCGAAATCGATTGCGCCGATTCGTGCGAGCCATCCGCCGTGTCCCCACACCCAATGCGCGATGGGATCGTAGACCAACGTCGACCACAGTACGCTGAAGAGGACGAACGCTGCAAAGCGTTTGCGTTCCGCGAAACCGCCGGTGATGAGCGCGGGCGTGATAACGGCGAACATCATTTGAAACAGCGCGAAGGCGGCGTGCGGGATCGTCGCTGCATACGTGGGATTCGGTGCGGCGCCGACGCTGCGCAAGCCGATCCACGAGAGATCGCCGATGATGCCGAGGCCGTGCCAATCGGGTCCGAACGCGAGCGTGTATCCGAACAGTACCCATTGCACGCTGATGAGACAGAGTACAAAGAAACTGTGCATGAGCGTCGAGAGAACGTTTTTGCGGCGCACGAGTCCGCCGTAGAGAAAGCCCACTCCCGGCGTCATGAACATGACGAGCGCGGCGCTAACTAGAACCCATGCGGTATCGCCTGCGTTGAGGTGCTCCATTTACAGAGTTTACCGGGTCCGCGGCGCGCGCGCATTCGACTCGGTTGTAACGATGGGCGGCTCGCTTTCGACAAATGTTTAGCGCGTCTCACTCCTCGTAGATCATCTTTTTCGTCATACCGCCGTCGACGATGAGGTTTTGACCGGTGATAAAGCCGTCGTGTTCGGCGAAGAAGAAGCACGCCTCGGCGATGTCTTGCGGCTCGCCGACGCGGCCGGCGGGATGCTGCAAACGATCGCGTTCGCTCTTCGCAGGGATGCGCGGTGTCTCGATCCAGCCGGGGCTGATGCAGTTCACGCGAATGCGCTGTTCGCTCAGGCTCATCGCCATCGCGTGCGTAATCGAGACGATTGCGCCTTTCGATGCGGTGTACGCCTCGGTATTGGGTTCGGACATGAAGGCGCGCGTCGAGGCGATGTTGATGATGACGCCGCCTGCGCCGCGCTCGCTCATCGCCGCCGCAACGGCCTGCGAACAGAGGAACGTTCCGCGCAAGTTCACGGCAATGACCCGATCGAATTCGGCGACGGGCAGTTCCAAAAATGGGGCGCGATGTTCGATGCCCGCGTTATTGACCAGCACGTCCGGACAGCCCAGTTCTTCGACGGTGCTTTCCACCCAGCGCCTCACGTCGTCCTCGCGCGCTATGTCCGCGCGTTTGAAGAGCACGTGTGTGCCGAGGGTTTGCAGTTCGGAAGCGGTCTTTTCCCCGGCTTCCGCGTCGGGATCGATGAACGAAATCGAATAGCCGTGCTTCGCGAAGTGCAGCGCAACGCCACGGCCGATGCCTTGCGCCGCGCCCGTAATAGCGAGAACTTTGCGCGGATGCTTCGACTCGCTTTCCATGAGCGTCACTTGAGCGGGACGAGTTCGTCGTTTGCGTAGATTTCGGTGTCGCCGTGCCAGAAACTCACATGATTGAGACACACAATCGCTTCGCCAAGCGGTTGCGGGAGCGTCCATGCACCGTCCTTGAGTGTCCGGCCCGCCGCCTGAACGTCGAAATACGCTGCCTCACCTTTATAGGGACAGTACGTGCGCGTCTTCGCCGGAGTAAGAACACCGTCGCGCACGTCTTCCATCGGCACGTATACACGGATGACGTCGCTCGTTTCGAACAGTTTGACCGCGCGACGCGTTTCGGCAACGATCTCGCCGTGCACCCGAATGACGACATGGTCGGATGATGCGCGGCAGTCGAAGCGGTGATAGGGATCGCGCGGATGGCCATAGACGCGCTCGTCTTCCTCGAACCACGCGTCCATTTTATCGAATTCAAACGCAATCAGGCCCGCAAGAAACGCCGCTTCGGGCGGTGGGCTCGGATACTGCCACGCGGCCTGGCCTTCAAATCGATCGCCGCACCTCACGTTGTAATGCAGCGTCGGCCCTTTATGCACGTGGTGCTTGCCGCGTTCGGCGGTTTCGAGCGTACCGCTCGCGATATCTTCCGGCGGAAAATACCACTGCACTATCTCGTTGGTCTCATGCAGTACCCTCGCATGTCGCGAATCGATAATCGTGCGGCCTGCAAGCGTACCGCGAACGCGTTTAGGTACGCTTTCCATGTACAAGATATGCTGCGGCGTAACGGAATCGAATGCGAAATTGAACGTGCCCGCAGGCGGGTGGACTAGCGGTGATTTTTTGAATGTCAGCGCCACGTATGCGTCCTCCGCTTTGACCGGCGTAAACTATGGGCCGCCTAAAACGCGGCGGAATTCGTCTTCGACCACG
>CAZHGH010000026.1:0-36290 GCA_964531205.1 uncultured bacterium | reverse complement strand
TGTGCGATCCGACGACGTCGTCAGGCATTACGGCCGTCGTGGGCGCGCAAAACTCCGCGGCCATCACCGCGGTTTGGCCGCTTAGCAGTACGACGCCAACCGGCACGTACTCGGTAGTGCTCTACAATTTGACGACGCATACGCGCATTTCGATGCGTCAAGTTTCAATTACCGGCAGCGGCGCAACGGGTTCGATTTCGCTCGTTCCGAACGCCGGCAACCCGGCTCTCGGCGCAAATTGGCCGACTCCACCGCCGACGCCGTATTCCGCAACGACGAAGTTTGCCTTCGATACGACCAACGATACGGCCGACGGCGGCTGGACGTTGACCGCATCGGGTTTAGCTGCAACCAAAAATTACACGTTTACGGTGAGCGATCCAACGGGCTCCGTTGTTAGCGGGCCGACGACGGTCACGAGCAGCGGCGGCGGCGGAGCGACGCGAACGTTCACCTTTGGCGCTACGCAGTCTCCCGCGAATTACATCGGAAACGTCTACACGGTTCAGATGTACAATCAGACGACGAAGGCGATAGACGCATCGCAGGCGTTCCAAATTCTCGGCTACAACGCCGTTACGCAGTTCCAAGATCCGACTACGAATGCGATAAGCACGGCCATCGTGCTGCCGCAAGGATCGTCCGTAACGCAATCGCTACAGTTCGTGAACGACGGTGACACGTATTACGGCGTCGGCAACGGCGATACGTTACGCGGTATTGCGTTCAACACGGGCAGCAAAGGCATCTGGATCAACCTTACCGATCCGAGCGTTACGAGCGGATGCGGCGGTACGTGTCAACAGCAAATCGTAACGGATACAAGCGGCGTCAGCTGGACGATTCAAAACACGTGCTACGGCGGCGGCGCGAATAAAGGCTGTACCCTAACGGCGTATCCCACGACGAATGGAAAATCGCTCGCAATGGCCGCGACGATTTCGATCCCGAACGTGCAGTTCAATAACGTGCCCGGCAACAGCGGTTGTCAAAGCGGTTGTACCGGCACGACCTCTATTTTGCCGACCGACGGCGTGACGTGGTCGCGGAATAATGACTCTTCCTCTACGAACGCCGTAGCGTTTACGAACAGCGCCGGTAAGACATGGGCGGGCACAGCCAGCATTACGCACATCGGCTACGTCAACAGCGGTAATACGTACTTCGCGGGCGCTGAAACACACGGTTACACGACCCGAGGAACGAACGCGATCTACACCTCGTCATCGCCGTACACGACCCCAACCGGATACGCCGACGTTTGGGCGATCACGGTCACGAACAACGCGAGTGTCGGCACAACGAATATGACGCAGTTCGAAGCCGTTATGCCGACAGCTTATTCACCGTCCGGAACGCTGACCACGATCACGATCGATGCAAATTCTCCGACATCGTGGCAAGTCGTGATTCCGTGTCCGGTGAGCGCGCCTGGCTCTGCATTTTGCTTGAAGACTGCCGGCGGCAACGGCGGCGTTGCTCCGGGCTCGTCGCAAACGGTGTATGTCGACATCACGCCGCCGCCGCCCGGTGCGTTCTCGTACACCGACTGGACCTTCCAAGCCGTTACGCCTACGCAGTTTACGATGACGCCTGCGAGCTCGTTCACCGGATTCGTACCGCAAACGGTCTACGATGCGACGGCAAGCGCTGCGTATTCGCTCAACGGAAATCTCATTACGCCGGGCTTTTCGCCGACGTCCGAAGGTCAGAACACGAACAATGCCGTGACGATTAACGTGACCAACGCATCCACGGCGCAGGATCCGAACCCGGATTATCTCGACCTTATTACGATCGATTTGCCTTCGACGAATGCGTTTACAAATGCATCGGGTATGCCGTCAGGATGGTCGCTACTTGGCACGAGTACGCCGAGCGGCGGCGTGACACGGTATTGGTTCGGGTTATGTGCGGGTCAATTCGTCACTGCTGACGGGCCGGTTACAAATCCGCCGCCGGTAAATCCAACCACGCCGAGCTGCGGTGCCGCGACAGAAGCAAGTTCCCTTGCGCCCGGCGCAACGTTCAGCGTGACGGGCAATTTGCAAACCGCCACGAGCAACATCACGGCAACGATGTACGCGCATGGCGCAAATGCCGGTGGTTGGTCTGCGGCGCATACGTTCTCGATGAACGTTACCGCGGTCTCGGCAGCGACGGGCTTTAGTGCGGCGGGCGGCTACCCAACGGCGACAACGGTCACTTCACCGCAAACGCCTCAAATCGGTGCCGATTCCGATAGCACGTACGGTAACGCGTTCACGTACGTTATCAAAAATACCAGCGGCGCCGGAAACAACATCACGTCCGCCGTCATTACGATTCCGGGTAAGGATACTAGCGCGGTGCTGCCGGCCGATGGTACGGCATGGACGATAACCGGCACGCCGGCGATCTCCGGAACCACGTACGGCTGCAGCATCACGAGCTTCACCAGCGCGACGACCGGAGGTGCGAACGGCGCGATCAATATCGGCGGCGGAAGCTGCGCAATTACGCCCGGCTCGACATTGACGGTCACGTTCACTGCTAAGGCACCGTACACCGTCAACGATACGTATCAATTCCCGACGAAAGTGAACGGTGCGGTAAACGCGTCGGAATCGTGGTCGACCGACACGATCGTGCAGATCATTTTGGCCGCGAATCTGGTCATCTCTGTCAATCCCGGATCGGATGCATTAACGGGCTCGACGCCTTCGGTCAGCTGCGCTCCGTGCGCCTTCAACACGTCGACGAATACGGTCGACTTTGGGGCCGTTGCAAATCTTCAAACGGTGACCGGGCAGGACGTTGTGCGGGTAAGCGTCTACACGAACGCGGGAAGCAGCGTCGGCTGGAAACTGTACGCGTCGACGAACGTCAATCCGGCAAATACCGGCTCGCCGGCCAACGAGTTACTGACCGACGTCGATAACGGCGCGAACCGTTCGATGCCGCAGAGCGGGGTAAACTTCGATCAAACGGCGTACGCGGTGGTGCCGACGTCGAATCCGGGCGTTCTGCTGCTCGACACCGGCACCGGACGTGCTGCGACACGCAATCCTTTCGACATGCTTATGAATTACGAAATCTCGATCCAGGGCGGACCCACGACGCCGACCACTTCCGTCGTCACGTACACCTTCATCTCCAACTAAAGGCAACAGCATGCGCAATCCGTTGACCTGCGCATATGCCGCTGCGCGTGAGGCCGGTGCGATACTCGAAGAGTATAGTGAGCGGCCTTTAACGATCGAAGAAAAGCAACATCGCGCCGACCTCGTTACGCAAGCGGATCGTGCCAGCGAACGTGCGATCGTCCAACGCTTGCGCGCCGATTTTCCCGCAGCTACGGTACTTGGAGAAGAAGGCGGCGAGATTAAAGGCACGTCGCAAGAGCGTTGGATCGTCGATCCCCTCGACGGTACGACGAATTTTGCTCACGGCTATCCGCTATTCTGCATTTCGATTGCCTACGAACGTGACGGCGAACTTCTTGCCGGCGTGATCTATGCCCCAATGATGGACGAACTCTTCGCTGCCGAGCATGGAGCGGGTGCGCGTTGCAACGATCGCGCCATCCAAGTATCGAAGATTGAAAACGTTGGTGCGGCGATGCTCTGCACCGGTTTTAAGCCGTTCGATTACGATCGCAATGCGGCGCACTTTGCACACGCCTCGCGTCACGCGCAAGCGGTGCGGCGAGACGGGGCCGCAGCGCTGGATTTAGCGTATACGGCGATGGGCCGCTTCGATGCATTTTGGGAGTTCGATCTGGCACCGTGGGATAAGGCCGCCGGATCGCTTATCGTACGCGAAGCGGGCGGCACTGTCACTGCTTTGGATGATTCGCCGTTCGATTTAGATGGCGATTCGATTCTTGCAAGCAATGGCATAGTGCACGCAGGCGTCGTGTCGCTCTTCGAAGCTCTTTAAGGCGCAAAAAGCGTCCGGCGCGTCCACGAGCCGTCGCGCAGTTTCAAACCGGTTAACAACGCGCGAGCCGTCCATGCAAAAATCCACGCAATTGGCACACCCCAAAGTCCAATACGCAGGATATGGATGCACACGTACGCAGCGGGCAATACCAGAAGACTCGTTACGATGCCGACGGTCATGGAGAATCGCGTGTCGCCCGAGGCACGAATCGGCGCCATCGAGACCATCGCCCAGCCTTTTATCGGCAAGGTCGCCATGTGTGCGGCCAGCGGCAACGCGGCGACTGAGGCAACCGTTGGATTGAGCGTAAAAACGTAGGCGAGCGGCCACGCGAGTACAGCGCAGACAAGTCCAGTGATGGTCGTGATCCAAAACGAAATGACGCGGGACCGCCGGAAAAACCACACCGCGCCGTCGATATCCTTTGCACCGAGACGCTGGCCGATGACCGTTTGCGCGGCGGACTGTAGCGGACTCGGAACGACGAACGTCAGATCGGAAACGACGTTGAGCGCACGAAACGCGGAGATTACCGTTGCGCCGTATGGAGCAAGCAGCGCGACGATCAACGCGTCAGGAGCGACGACCGCAAATAAAAAGACCGACTCCGGCAATCCGAGCCGCGCGCATTCCATTGCCAAGCGCAAATCGATGGTGAGGTGCTCGAAGATGCGGTAAATCGGGCGTCTAGCAACGTAGATCACTGCATAGAGGGCCGCGATGATCTCTGAAAGCAGCGTCGAGACGCCCGCACCGGCGATTCCGAACGGATGGTGCGTCAGCCACCCAAGCGCAAGAATAAGTAGAAGCGGAATGTGTATGACGTTGATAATAGCGAGAATGATGATGCCGATCTTGCGGTTCCCCGCGGCACCGAGGCCCGTGATGATCGCGCCGGAGATGCTGATCGGGATGATTGCAAAGCATCGCAAAATCAAATAGATGCCGCTCGCATGCGCGCTCGGCAAATGCCCGATCATCTCGCCGACGACCCATCCCGCAAACGGAATGCTGAGCGTGGCGCACAGTAGACCGCTTACAAACGGCACAACGAAGCCGGCTCGCACGCTCTTTGCATAGCCTTCGATGTCGTGCGCGCCGATGCGCTGCGCGGCGATGATGCCGGCGCCGTTCATAAAGCCGACAATTGCGAACAACAGCGCGAGTGAGACAGTGTTCGCGGCCGTCGCACCTGCAAGTGCAACGGCACCCAGACTCCCGATGACGATCGTATCGACGATACCGAGCAGTTGATCGCCGAGCATCGAAACGGCTGTAGGAAGCGAAAGGCGCCGGAATGCGGCGCCTACGTTTCGATGATCGACGATGAACGAGGCGGTACTCATGCGGAGGACAAGGCTTCGAAGAAGGCGTCGATCTCGTCATCCGTGGTGTAATAATGCGGGCTGACGCGAATGCCGCAGCCCGGGCGGTAGTCGACGAAGACCCGTTTTTGAATCAGCGCTTCGTACGCGCGCCGCGACTCCGGAAAATCGATGCCGATCCATCCGGTTCGCTTGGACGGCTCGAGCGGCGTATTTACTTGGTAGCCGCGCTCGAGCGCAATTTCCGCAAGCTTTGTCGTCAAACGAATGTTGTGCTCGCGAATCTTCGAAACGCCGACTTGTTTGATAAGGTCGTGCCCGGGCTTCGCGACCATGTATCCTGGAATTGTCGGCGTGCCGTGTCCCCAGCGGTACATGCTCGATGCCCACGTCATCGGCGCCGGTTCGAAGGAGAACGGACGCGCATGCGCCATCCATCCGGTGACAGCCGGCTCGAATGTTTCCCGCAGCTCCGGTTTGATGTAGATCCATCCGCAACCGGGTCCGCCGCATAACCACTTATGGCTTCCGCCTGTAACGATGTCGAGATCCCACTCCGTGACGTCGTACGGATAGACGCCGGTCGTTTGATACGCGTCTACACAGAGCAGCGTGCCGGTTTTGCGGCAATGCTCCTGAATTGCGCGCACATCGGCAACGGCACCCGACACGTAGTACGCATGCGAGAGTACGGCGATGACCGTACGCTCGGTAATCGCAGCGATAATGCGATCTGTCGGAACCGTGCGTCCGTCGTCTGATGGGACGATACGCGGCTGCGCGCCGTACCGTTGCCACTCAGTCCACACGTAGGTGAGCGACGGAAACTGCAGCGCTTCGTACACGACTTCATTACGTTGCGGCGTGAATTGCAAGCACGACGCCAGCGCCGCTTGCAACACGGAGACGTTCGGACCGAGAAACAGCGAACCGCGCGGCGCGCCGATGATCTCGCCGATGCCGTCGGCAATCTCGCCGATTCGCGGCAACCATCGTTCCCACGCCTCGGCACCGTCTGCAGCCCATTCGTTGAAATACGTATCCAACGCCGCTTTTGCGCCCAGCGGCGCGGCACCCATCGAATGACTGACGAGATAGGTCGAGGTTTGCAGAATCGGAAATTGCTCGCGTAAAACCGCTTGCGTTGTCGTTGAAGGCATCATTGCCCGTATTCCTTACCGAGGTGCGTGCGTACTTCCCACAATTCCGGGAAGAAGCGGTTCTCTAACGTCGTCGCGAGATATGCGGCTCCAAGCGAACCACCCGTCCCTTTTTTTGCGCCGATCATGCGTTCGACCATGCGTACGTGCCGGCCGCGCCACAGCAAAAAGCGTTCGTCGAACTCGATCAGATCCTCGAGCAAGAGATACAGGTCATAGTTCGATTGCGGGTTATCATAGATTGCTTTGAACGTGGCGAGGAGATCGTCGTGCGTTTCCGCCGCGAATCCGCGCCGCCGCAATACCGACTTGACCGCATCGTACAGAGACGGCGCATCCAGCGCCGCTTCCAGGCGAGCGCGCTGGTCGCCGGTCATCTGAATGTGTTTCAGCGTTTCCCTCCGGCGGACGCCGCACACGAATTCCAGTTCGCGGAATTGAATCGATTGAAAGCCGCTGGCGGGATTGAGGTTGTCGCGAAAAGCGTTGAATTCTTGCGGCGTCATCGTCTCGAGCACGTCGATTTGCTGTTCGAGCAATCGTTGAATCGTGTGTACCCGCCGGAAATGTTTTGCAACAGGCAGCAATTCGCCGGCATTCAATTCGCGTACGATCGCATGAACCTCGTGCAGAATCTGTTTGAACCACAGCTCGTACACCTGATGAATGATGATAAAGAGCATCTCATCGTGGTGCGCCGGCGTTGAGAGCGGCTGCTGCAGCCCGAGAAGTTCGTCTACGTGAAGATACGACCCGTACGAGAGTTGGCGTTGCTGTTGCATGAATTACCTATGGACAGTGATTGTGAACGTCTGCGTCTTGACGGGCTTGACGTTCTTCTCCCAAGCGCGCAGATAGCCAAGCGAAAGCGTGTATTTGCCCGGGTTCGTGCCGCGAAAGACCAAAACTTCGGTGCCGGGGCCGCCGGGCATCATCTTGCCGCGCGGCTCCTGAAACACGCCAAGTAATGTAACGCCCGGCGGCATCGGACCTTGCGGCTGCCATGTATAGCCGGTACCGGATGTTACCTTCATATGAATCTGAAACGGTTGATTCAGTTTCACCGAAATTTGCGATTGCGTCGCTGCATACGCCGGCATAGCAGTGCGCATTATTGCGGGCGGCGGCGTAGGAAGAGCAGGCATCGATTACTCCTCTTTTCTCGGTTGGCGTGCTGAGAGCTGTTCGTCGATGGTGCCCCGGACAACGTGCCAAGCCATGACGAAATCTGCGGCGAGCGATGAGAATGGTGCGCGGAACGTTTCGGGGCGATTCCGTTCGAAGAAGGCATGTGAAAACCACGCAGGCCCGTAGCCCGCGGCTAGCGCTGCGGCAATGAGCCACGGCTTGCGTGCAGCGGCCGCCGTTACTGCGAGCGCGGTGCCGGCCAGCGTGCCCGCAACGTGAAAGAGACGCGTACGCGGATCGCGGTGCGCGTCAAGATAGCGCGGCCAAAACTGAGCGAACGACATCTTTGCAACCCCCTTGCCCGGCTGCCTTACGGGGCTCGCGCGGGTTCTCCTCGAACGCCTTCGGCGCTATGCGATCTTCCGGAGTTTTCAAGGTAGCGGCGCTCGCCGCAGCCGCGCTTTTTTCTGCATGCACCGCTCAGCAGAGCGGCGGCCCATCGTCCTCGCCAACGTCCGCGCTGCGTAATCCCCTCGATTTTCCGCTTTATCCGGATTCGAATCTTGTGACGTCGCGCGACTTCACACAGAAAATTCAGGCGCAAACCGCGAGCGGCGATTCCGTCTTCGCGTCGGGCAACGGCACCTATAACGGCCACGAAATCATCGCGTCGAGTCCGGCGTCGTTCGCGCAGTTGTCCGACTGGGTGCAGAAAATCGCGAATGCGCCGCCGTCGGGATATCGTTCGGTCGAAACCGGATCGAATCCGCAAGAGCGAACGCAAGCTGAGCGGTACGGCATCGATTACGCGCTCTTTCAAAAGAACACGGGCAATCACACGCGTGGCCTGTTGGTGATCGTCATGGATCCGCAGCGCATGAACCAGCGCTTTGGCACGCTGCTCGGGATGATCTCGAGATATCGATCGCTGCCGGCGGTGATGCGCGCGCCCATCGACAACGAAGCGAAAGCCCGTATCGGCATGACGCTCTCAGAAGCGACCGCACCCGAAAGTCCGATTGGCGCTGCGCTGGCAGCGCTCGATCAACTGCAAAATAAGGATGCGCGCGGGATCGTCGTTGTCGATGCTGCTAAGCGTTAGTTTTTTTCTCGCACAAGTCTATCTCGGTGCGCAGGCACTGCTCCTTACCGGCGTTCACACCGACGTCGCTGGATCGCAGCGCGGCGCGGCTGCCGGTGCGTTGTTGCAACTCGGCGCGCGCAGCCATCGCATCGCGTTGCACGTAGAAGGCGTCCCGCCGGTCTCGTTACCGCAAGCGCCGTCGGATACATATGGACAATCTACGCCGAAATTGAGTTTGATCAACGGAGCGTTTCGGTACGCGGTCGATCCGCAATCGCACCTGTGGCTCGGCTTCGGCGGAACGATCATCAATCAACGCACGCCGCTGCCGAACGTGAGTCAAGTAGTCAGCTCTCGCTTAGCGGGATATCGCGTCGAAGCCTTATATCGCGCGCCGCTCAATGAAAGGCATTTTATCGAAGTCGTTGCCGGTGGTGCGCCGCATTTGACGGGAAGCGATCATTACGATTACAGCATTCCGCATCCGTCAGTCGATAAGCCGGAAGTTGCGGCCGAATTAGACGCGATGATCGCCTTCGGCATCGTGCAGCGCAATGCCGAGTGGCTTTTCGGAGTGCGCAGCATTAACTTCGCAGCGAAGTTTGTCGAGACGGGCGAGGCGGCCGATCGGAACAACGGAGCGGGACTTTTGGCGGAGTATCGCGCGTTTATCCACTAAAATATAGGAAAAATCGCCGCCGCTACACAGGTTGTACACAAGGTCACTCACAATCGCAATCGCCAAAGCGACGCGCCGGACCAATCCACGCGGGAGAGCTTCAGGCATGAGTGGAGTTGTCGTTTTTACGTCCGTTCGTGATGCATTGAGAGCCGGATATCACATTTACGGCAAGACAGATAGTGGATATTTGGCGCGCATACGCACCCAAGGCGGTTGGGCGCTTGCGCTCATCGTCATCTCAAAATAATCCCTTCGAATTCCAATAAACGGCGCCGGAGCGAATGCGGTCCGGCGCCGCGCACACTTCCATCGCCTCCGACAACCCGATGCGCGGGCACGAAGAGATCCAGCGGCGTTTTACGCATTGCCGCTGCGACACCTCGATGCGCGAGCGGACGGCCGATGGCGCGGGCAAGATCGCCGTATGAAATAATCTCGCCGGTTTCCATCTGCGATACGAACCGCCACACTTCCGTTTGAAACGCCGTGCCTTCGAGATGCAACGGCAGATCGAAACGGCGCAGGCGCTTACGAAAGTACGCGTTTACTTGAGCTGCTGCTTCGTTCAAAAGAGCGTTGCCGATCCTCGCTCGCGGGGCAGCTTTGCGTGCTGCAAAATCGCTTGCAACGATTGCATCCTCGTTGCACGCGATTAGCAGCGAAACGCCGAGCGGCGTCGGAAGTGTCGCGCGCGCGATGGTCATGGGTACAAGCGTTCCATGGACGAGAAGAAGCAGACCTCCAACACCATCCCGCCCGCCGAGAAGGCGGAAATCAAGAACGAATCCGCGGAAGCGCGCGAGGGCGATAAACATCTCGACGACTACGATAAAGAAGTCGCCGACTCGTTCCCCGCAAGCGATCCTCCGGCGCAGCCTTAGGGACCTCTGAAGAAGTGCCTTTAGAGGAGCAGCCCGGCCACCCCGCATATTCCGGCTGACGGAGAGGTGGCAGAGCGGTTTAATGCAGCGGTCTTGAAAACCGTCAGACCTTCACGGGTCTCGGGAGTTCGAATCTCCCCCTCTCCGAAGGCCTAGTCGAGTGAAACCGGTAGAACAACCGTAACGCGGTTGCCGTTTTGGAGCCGCTCGACTTTCATATCGCGCGAGAAGCTGCGAACCAGAAATAATCCGCGTCCACCTTCTGCGTAAATGTCGGGCACGCCGTTTCGCAGTTGAAACGCTGCGCCGGTGTCGCATACGTGTAGCATCGCGCTGCCGTTGTTATACGCGAGCGTGACTTCCGCATCTCCGGGCGCATGCCGTAGCACATTTCCCAGTAACTCGCTGACGATAAGTTCGACTGCGGAGAAGTCCGAACCGTTGGATGCAATTTCACCCAAATGCCAAAGCAAGGCGCGTTTGAGACGCCGCGCTGCGGATTCCTCGCGCACATCGATGGTCCACGTGCGGCTTTGACGCTCGAGGGGTGCCGGACCCAATGCGGTGACGCCGAGAAACATGAGCGCGCAGTCGTCGCGTGGTTGCGTGCGCGCCAAAATGCGACGCTGAATCGACTCCGCGATATTCTGCGAAGTGCCGCGCGATTCTGCGCGCACCGCACCGGTGAAGTCGTCTATGCCTTTGAAGTAATCGCGATGCACTTCGATGATTCCGTCGGTGTACAACACGAGACCGGATCCTTCGTGCATCCGATACTCGCGCTGCTCGAAGCGTGTGCGGGCGTCGATGCCGAGCACCAACCCTTCGCCGGGCAGAAACTCAAGCACGCCGCTGGGATGGACGTGAATCGGCGCCGGGTGTCCGGCAACGGCATAAGTGAGCGTACCATCGTTAAGATCGAGGATTCCGGCGAACGCGGTTACGACGACATTCGGGTCGTCCGCGCACAGAACGCGATTGACATGCTGCAAGATTGCACCGGGTTCCGATTCGATGCGCGCGGCGGTTCGAATTGCAAGGCGCGCAGTGCCCATGATCGATGCAGCGCGTAATCCGTGGCCCGCCACATCGCCGACGCTGATGCAGACGCGTCGTCCCGAAAGTGCGAACACATCGTACCAATCGCCGCCGACTTCGGATTCTTCTGCTGCAGGAACGTAAGCCGTGTCGATCCGCAAACCTGGAATCTCCGGCAGCTCCTGCGGGAGCAGAACTCGTTGCAAGGCGGACGCAACGCGATGCTCGCGTTGAATGCGCCGCGTCATTTCGTGGTAAACGCGATCGAGGGCTGCAATTTCGTCGGTCCCGTCGATTGGTTGGGACGGTTCTCCCTTTCCAAGCAGTCTTGCATTTTCCGCAAGTTGCCGTAGACGCTCGGCGATGCTCAAACCAAAACGCGCGGAGACGAAAAGGGCGACGACAATGCCGGCGATTGAAACGAGTATGAGCGCCATTACGAATCGCTGGACTTGCGGCCGCACTTCGTTGAATCGAGCGATCGTAAGCGCGCGCTGTGCATCTTCAAAATCGGCAAAAACGTGCTGCAGTTCTGCACTGACGCGCTTCGTACGCCGGCTATTCAATAGCGATCGGGCGCGAGACGTCTGCCCGTGCTCGTAGAACGAAACGTACGATCGGAGAATCTGCATGCCGCCTTCGGTCGCAGCCCGGATGCGTTGCGCGCGCTTACGTTGTCCCGCATTTCCGGCTGCCATTGCGTCGAGCTTCCGCAGGGCCGGCTGAATCTGGTTCGACGCTTCTTCGAAGGATCGAAGCGAATCGGCATCGCGTTTAACGCTATATCGGACTGCGGCGGAGTTGGCTGTGGTGAGCGCCCGTTCGACCGCGGCGGATTGCTTGACGACTTCCTCGGAATGCTGCGACCACATTGCGGCATGCATCGTGCGATCTTGCAACAGCAATGCGAGCGCGAGTAACGCCAATAGAAAGGCCAGCGGGACTATGCTGACGAGGATCGTCCGCGTTCGAATCACAACATGATGTTCGGATTAGAAACGCGTGCTTCCCAGGGGATGCTCAGCAGCTATTTTTAAGATCCCGGCAAGAAGGAGCAGAATGTTCAAAGGATTTATCGCCGGCATCGTCTTTACCATACTGGCAGCGGCTCTTGCGGCATATGGCATGATCCGCAGCGGCACCATGCCTGCGAATGCGGACGAGCGTCCTCCGCGCGTTGAAGCGTGGGCGGCGCAGACTTCGCTGCACGCGACTTTGCGCCGGAGTGCGCCGAAAGTAACGGATCCGCTGCCGGCGACGGACGCAAACCTCATCGCCGGAATCAAACTCTACGCGCAAAATTGCTCGGTATGCCACGGCGATTCCAATGCCAATGCGACAAATGTCGCAAATGGTCTCTATCAAAAGCCGCCGCAACTCGCCAAAGACGGCGTTGAGGACGATCCGGACGGAGTAACGTTCTGGAAACTGAGCCACGGTATCCGCTGGACGGGAATGCCGGCTTTCGGAAAAACGCTGAATGAGAAGCAGATCTGGCAGCTTACGCTGTTTTTGAAGCAGATGGATCACCTGCCGCCGGCTGCCCAAAAAGCCTGGCGACAGGTGAAAGCGTAATCGCTAGGTTTAGCGAGTCGCGCTGGACTCGGGTTGTGCGACGAACTTGAATTGACCGTTGGCTTTATCGAACGCGGTGCCCGTAATGACACCGTGCTCTTGAACTTGGCCTTCGATGTGCACGTTGCCGCTTCTGCCGATGTCCAACCAAATGCGGTTGCCCGTTTGACCGCCGACAACGGGCACATATAACGCGCCGTCGGCGGGGAAGTAATAGCCGGAGACGATACCGCTTGAATCGACGTTTAAGTCGAGCGTTCCGGAGTACGGTGCGCCAAGACCGTACAGCTCGGTTAGCGATGTCGAGTAATGTTGTGTCGTTGTCTGCGCAGTGGCGGCGACGCTTACGGCCGGAACCGCCAGCGTCAATAAGGCGGCGCAGGCCGCCGCTGCCTGGATGAGGTTCTTCATATTCATGCAAACGTATGAACTACAGTAATTGCGACGGGGGTTCCGCAACAATCTGAAGAACGCATAAAATTGTCACTATGACGACACGCGAACCGTTGGATCTCCGCCACAAAACCGTCTGGGACCGCGCTGCCATCGTGCTGGAGCGCGCGGATGAATTAGCCGCCGGCGATGCGTTCGAGTTCCAAACCGAAATCGACCCGCGCGCGCTGATGAGCCGTCTGGAGCAATTGCGGCCCGGTCATTTCGCCTTCAGCCCCAAACATGTCGGAGAAGCGGAGTGGCACGTCGTGCTTCGGCGCATCGAGCTCAACGGAGAGGCCGCATCCCTCGAAGTTGCGTTGCAACGCAGTCCGGTCTTCGGCGGGCTTAACGACCAAACGCGCTCGCAGCTTGCAGCTTCGATGTCGGAACGCACTGCGCGCAAGAACGAAGTGCTCTGTCAGGAAAACGAACCGTGCGATGTGCTCGGCGTCGTGCTCGAAGGTACTCTCGGCGCATTCATCGGCGCGGGTGCGCGCGAGCGCCTTCTCTATCATCTCTTTCCGTACGAGTCCTTCGGTGAGGCGGAGTTTTTCGACGGCGGTCTCTCAATTGGACGAATTGTCGCACTTTCGAAAGTTGCGCGGTACGCGACGCTGCCGTACGCTGCCATCAAGGAGCTTGCGTCGGGAAACCCCACGTTTCTTTCTGCGCTCGCTGCGACGACGTCACAACGCAATCGCGCGCTCGTCAGCGCGCTCGCAGCGCAAGTCTCCCAACCGATCATCGCACGCGTCGCAAGCGCGCTTTTGCCGTACGCTCCTCCGGAACGGGGCTTGCATCCAGCGCTTCCGCCGCTTCCCAATATGACGCAAGCGCAAGTCGCCGCGTCAGCCGGAACTGTAAAAGAAGTTGCGGCGCGCGCAATTGCAGAGCTTGAGAAATTGCAAGCGCTCCGCCGCGAACGCGGCCACATCCGGTATTTGGACCGCACGAAACTGCTGCAGACGATCGAGTAGCGCAGCGTTTCTTGTCATCCTGAGGTATCGAAGGACCCCGAGCAAAGCGTTCGGCGTTCGCCGAACGTGCGGTCGAGGGGCGAGCGCCCTTCGACACTGCTCAGGACAGGCTCCGCGCTCGCAAAACTCTCATATTCACACGCTCTTCGAGCGTGTCGTTTCGACATCGCGTGCGGCGTTGCCGCACGCTCGCTCAACGTCGTTCGACACGCTCACGATGACAATAGTAGCGCGGCGACTTCTGGTCATCCTGAGGTATCGTATTCACACGCTCACGATGACTACACCGCGATCAAACGAAACCGGTCTGCGAAAAGCCCTTCCCAGAACGTTTCGACGGCGTCGAGCACGGCAGTTCCGCCGCGCAGAAACGCGCGCTGATTGAATCCCGGCTTAGAAAACGCTGCCGTCAGCTCGTCGTCCGTATGGGCCGCATGCTGATCCTCGATTTGATCGTGCCACATCCAAAAACCTAACGGCAGATCGGGAAGCCGCGTCTCTTTGACGCGTCGCAGGCCTTGAATGAGTTCTTTCCAAAAGCCTGCGGCTGCCCAATGTTCGATCGCGTGCGATGCGCCCGTGCTCTCCGATTGGTCGGATGAGGCGTACCACGTCATAAGCGCGTCACAAAACGCGAGCGTCGACGACGTCCCCAGTTCGCGTTTGCCGATCTCTTCGAATCGAAGCCCCAGCGCCGCCGCAAAGGTTGTAAGCCATTCAAAGTGTGCGGCGCGGAACGTAAATCGACCGTTTTCAACCGAACCGCCTTCCGCGAACGTTACGCCGAGCTCGTTCATCAGGATCTCTTTGCTCGCGCGGTATGAGGCGATGTCGCGCGCGTTGATGCATTTGCGCAACTGCGCCTCAATGAACAAGTGGCTGAAAACGGAGAACTGCACGGTGAAATGACGCAGCTCCTCGAGCGACGCTTCGCCGCGGGAAAACCACGACGTGTAGCGGTTCATTCGCACGATTGGATGATCTTCGATATGTGAGGCTACCGCGCGTCGGAATTGATCCAGGCTATCCATGATGCTCCTCAAAGGTGAAAATAAAAAACCGCCCCGGCCATCGGCCGGGGCGGTTTGCACTGCGTTCTTTCGTTCGCTACAGCAATACCGTACTAGCCGACTCCGGAAGAGCGGCCGTAATAATACGAAACTGCGGCGATGCAAACGTTCATGTTGGGAAGCATCCTATCACGACGCCGTCGAACGGTCAAGCGGTGGAGTTCAGCTTTTCGCCGCTGCTCGGCATCGCTATTGCAGCGTTGCTGGGTGGAGCGGTGGGCATTCAGCGTCAGGCCGCGGCAAAACCGGCCGGCTTCCGTACCCATTTGCTCGTCGCGGTCGGCGCCGCCGCCTTTACCGCAATGGGCGCGCATTTGCACGATACGCGTATTCCTTCGTATATTGTCGTCGGTATCGGCTTTTTGGGCAGCGGCGCAATCATTCGGCAGGGCACGACGTCCTACGGGCTCACCACGGCCGCCAGCATTTGGATGGCAGCGGCTATCGGTCTTGCACTGGGCTATGCGAACAGCTTCGGACTTTACGTCGGTTTAACGATTACGGTCATCACACTCGTAGCGCTCAGTCTTTCCGACGAAAACATCATGCATTTGTTCGGTATCCGGCACAAAGCGACGATGCGCGTTACCTGTACGTCTGCGCGGCGCACGGCGCAAGAGATTCAGGAAACGCTGAGCGCGTCAAAGGTACGCGTCGAAACGCGCGACATGGTCTCGATTTCGAGCGAGAACGGTAAGGAGATCGCCGTAATCGTCTATCTCCTCACGCTTCGGCCTAGTGTGGACTTGACCGGGGTCACGGAGCAAATAGCCGCGCTTTCCGACGTGCGTAAAGTCGAACGCATCGAGCCGTTTTTCGGAGCGTGATGCATGAGCTTTATCTTCAAATGGCTTCGCCCGCCGCGTCCGCCCGGTGTCGCCCTTCATCCTTCCCGAACCGTCGATCTCGATTTGCCGTTCGAAGTCGCGTTCGATCGCTGCATCGAAGGCATTGAAGGTGCGTTGGGCGGCGCCGTACGCGAACGGGATCCGCAACGCGGCACGATCGAAGCCACGTTCGGGCTTGTAAATTCGGAACGCATAAGCGTTTCGCTCGAGCGCTTGGATGACGGACGCACGCGCGTCATCATCGAAAGCCGGCGCGGGCTTTCGATGGAGCCGCCCCGCAGCTCGCAATACGTCGATGCGCTAGCGCATTTTTTGCAGCCGGTTAAGCGCGGCGAATGACGTCCGAACCCATATAGGGCTGCAAGACCACCGGGATCCGAATGCTTCCATCAGCTTGCTGATAGTTCTCCATAATCGCGAGCAGCGTTCGTCCAACGGCGAGGCCGGATCCGTTGAGCGTATGCATGAGTTCCGGTTTCGCTTTCGCATCGCGGCGGAAGCGCATTTGTCCGCGACGCGCTTGAAAATCCGTATCGTTCGAACATGAACTGATTTCACGATACCGGTTCGCACTGGGCAGCCACACTTCTAAATCATACGTTTTGGCCGCGTTGAAACTGGTATCTCCCGCACTGAGCGCGACGACGCGATACGGCAGTTCCAAGAGTTTGAGAAGATCTTCCGCGTCCCGCGTGATCTGTTCGAGTGCTTCAAACGATTGCTCGGGCGTCGTATACCATACCAGCTCGACCTTTTCGAATTGATGCTGGCGGACCAGACCGCGCGTATCTTTGCCCGCCGCGCCTGCTTCTTTGCGAAAGCATGGCGTGTACGCGGTATATTTTCGCGGCAGGTCTTCAACGCTGAGAATCTCATCGCGATGCAGAGCCGCCAACGGAACTTCGGCCGTCGGAATCATGAACAAGTCCGCGTCTTGATCCTGAAACATCGCGTCGGAAAATTTCGTCAGCTGCCCCGTTGACCACATCGTCTCACGCGAAACGAGAATCGGCGGTACGACTTCTAGATAGCCTTTGGCATCCGCGCGATCGAGAAAAAACTGCACGATTGCGCGCGAGAGCCGCGCACCCGGCCCTTTCAAAATGGAAAAGCGGCTGCCCGAGAGTTTTGCGGCGCGTTCGAAATCGAGAATGCCGAGGCGTTCGCCCAGTTCCCAATGCGGCAAAGGTTCGAAATCGAATTTGCGCGGTTCGCCGCCGTTGCGTACGACGACGTTTGCCGTTTCGTCTGCGCCTTCGGGCACGGAGTCGTCAAGGATGTTCGCCGATTGCGTCAGCAGCTCGCGTAGCGGCGATCCGGGATTATCTAATGAAAGCGCTCGAGCGCGATTTTCCGCGGCTTCGATGCGTGCCGAGAGCTCGTCCAGTTGCGGGCGTAGTTCGCGTGCCGCGGCGGCTTTGTCGGCCGCTTTTCCTATCTGTGCGGACAGGCGGTTCTTTTCCGCCTTCGTCGTTTCAACTTCGGTGAGCGCCGAGCGGTGCTCCGCGTCCAAGCGCAGAACTTCATCGACAAAGGACGGATCTTGTCCGCGGCGTTGCGCCGAGCGTCGGACGCGATCGGGGTCGCGACGAACTAACGTAATATCGAGCATATGAAAGAACGGGCGTTTGGCTTCAACGTCGATTTGCTCCTCGCGCCGGCGCAAGCGATAGCAGCGTATTTTTCTCGCGTGTCACTGCGTGCGCCGCAAATCGAAGTGATTCCGCTGGAAAACGCATTCGGTCGCGTGCTCGCGCAGCGCGTTGACGCGGACGCTGCGTATCCGGCTGCGCCGCGTTCGGCGATGGACGGATTTGCCGTGCGCTCATCCGACACACCCGGCCGGCTGCGGATCGCCGGTGAGATTCGCATGGGCCATGCCTTTGACGGGAAGTTGCCCGCTAAAGCGGGGGTCCGCATTCCGACGGGCGGGGTCTTGCCCGACGGCGCGGACGCGGTCGTTCCTATAGAGGATGCGCGAGCAGCCGGCGATCTCGTTACGGTTGAAAATCGAATCCGGGAAGAGGACTGCGTCAACCCGGCCGGTTCGGACATGAAGGCCGGCGAGCAACTTCTCGAGCCGGGACGCCGCATCGGCGGAGCTGAGCTGGGGCTGTTGGCAACGCTGGGCATCGTTGCGGTGCAGGTTTTCCGCAGGCCGATCGTCGGCGTGCTCTCAAGCGGAGACGAGCTGGTTGATGCGAGCGCACAGCCGAGTCCGGCGCAAGTTCGCGACTCAAACCGCTGGGCCGTCGCGGGGGCGCTGCAGGCGATGGGTGCGGCAGTTCGCCATCTGCCGACCGCGCCGGACGAGCCCAAGCGCTTGGAGGGGCTGATGAAGGAAGCAGTGGCGACTTGCGACGCGGTCGTGCTGACGGGCGGCTCATCGGTGGGGGAGCGCGATCTCACCCCCGAGATCGTCGATCGCCTGGGCAAGCCCGGCGTTCTGGTGCACGGGCTCAAGGTAAAGCCGGGAAAACCCACCGTTCTCGCGTGTGTGGATGGCAAGCCGGTGATCGGGCTGCCGGGCAATCCCGCATCGGCCCTCATGATTTTGGAGGCGGTGGCGGCGCCGATAATCGCGGCAATCGTCGGCGCGGCGGTTCCCGCCGAACGCGTCCAGGCGCACCTTTCGGCGCCGCTCAGCAAACGGCCGGGGTGGACGTGGTACGTTCCGATGCGCCTCGAGGGCGCGGTGGCGCACCCCCTCCAGATTCGTTCGAATTCTGCAAGCCTGTTGGCGCGTGCAAGCGGTTACGCCGCGCTGGACGAATCGATAGAGTCCGTGGCCGCCGGAGCTCCGGTGCAGGTGACGCGGTTTCGCTTAGGAGGCTTTGTATGACCCGCGTTCTGGTGGCTCTGGCACTTGCCGCGTGTACGTCCTGCAGCGGGCAGCAGCAAAATCAGGCGCAGCAGTCGGCGCAATCCGCGGCGCTCGCGACGGCGGTGCAAGCAAAGCTCGCGACCGTCGACGCCGATTCAACAACCGCCGTGAAGGTCGCGGCGAGTTCGGACGGCGTCGTGACCTTGAACGGTCAAGCGCACGATGCCGCGCAGCGATCGGCGTACGATCGTGCCGCGGGAACCGTGCCGGGCGTCAAACGCGTCGTAGATCATCTGCAGCTGAATTTCGCACTGCGCGGTCCGAAAGAACAATTGGGCGACATCGCCCTCGGAGCGAAAGTTGCCGCGAACATCGCCGCGCAAGCCGGGGTAAATGCGGCTCGCGTCAAACCGGAGGTACGCGACGGTGTGGTGACGCTCTCGGGCACGGTGCCGTCGGCTTCCATAAAGACGACGATTCTGGACGCGGTGCGCAAAACTGCCGGCGTAAAGAACGTCGTAGATCGCATAGGGGTTAAGCCGTAACTTACGTGACCACCGAATTTCTAGCCGCGCCGCACATCGAAGCGATTCCGATGGTGACGCCGTTCATCGGTCCCGAGCAGCTGATGCGCGACGGCGGTCATGCTTCGCTCTTGCGGCTTGGCGCCAACGAAAGCGCCTTTGGACCATCACCCAAAGCCGTCGAAGCGATGGCAGCAGAACTGCCTCACCTTTCGTGGTACGGCGATCCCGAATCGTACGACTTACGCGCAGCGCTCGCGCCGCGTCACGAATGCAGTATAGAAAACATCAGCGTCGGCTCGGGCATCGACGATCTCATGGGGTTAGCGGTGCGCGCGTTTATGCAGCCCGGTGCGACCGCACTTGCAACGCGGGGCACGTATCCGACTTTTCATTATCACGTGACGGGCTTCGGCGGTAATTACGCAACGGTGCCATACCGGGCGAACGGCACGATCGACATCGACGCACTCATTGCGAAGGCAAAAGAGTTGCGGCCGGCGATCGTCTATATCGCGAATCCCGATAACCCAAGCGGCACGTTGACGGAAGCATCCGAAATCGTACGGTTATTTGAAGCACTGCCGCGCGAATCGCTGCTGTTCTTAGATGAAGCGTATGCTGATTTCGTAGACGAATCGCGAAACGCGCCCCCCATTTTAGACGGGCGGTTTCTGCGCGTGCGCACCTTCTCGAAGGCGTACGGCATGGCAGGCGCGCGCATTGGTTACATGATCTCGACGCCGCGGAACGTGTCGACGTTCCAAAAAATCCGTCTGCATTACGGCGTGAACCGCAACGCGCAGATCGGCGCGCTGGCAGCGCTTGAAGATCGGGCGTTTCACCGGCACGTTATAGACGAAGTCGCGAAAGGGCGCGAAGATTACTACGCGCTCGCGCGATCCATAGGCTGCGGCTATTTGGAATCGCACACGAATTTCGTCTGCATCGATTTCGGCACGAACGAACGCGCAACGTCTGTGATGAACGCATTGCTTGCGCGCGGTGTCTTTATTCGCAAACCGGCGGCGCCGCCGCTCGACGGCTACGTGCGCGTCAGCGTCGGGTCACCGGCCGAGCGCGTGGAATTTGCCGCACGTCTGCAAGCGGTTCTGGGAGAGATGGCTGCATGAGATACGCCATCGTTTCCGACATTCACGGAAATCTGGAGTCGCTGCAAAAAGCGTTCGAATTCATCGAGCCGGCCGATACAGTGCTTTGCCTGGGCGATATCGTCGGCTATGGGCCGAATCCGAATGAGTGCGTGCGCATGATCCGCGATCGTGCAACGTATACCGTACTCGGAAACCACGACGTCGCCGCGCTCGATAACTTCGGCGTGGAATATTTTAACCCGGCGGCCCGCCGCGCCATCGAGTGGACGCAGCAGATTATCGACAAAGACGTCGTTGAATGGCTCAATAGCTTGAGCTATGAAGTGCGGCAGCCGGGATACTTGCTCGTCCACGGCGCGCCGGTCCATTATTTCGAATATCTGCTCGACAAACGGCACGCAAAAGCGGCCTTCGAGCGGACCGATGCACCGCTGATCTTCGTCGGTCACACGCATATTGCGGAATACTACGCGCTGGAACTGGACGGAAGCATCTCGCACGCGCACATGCAGCAGGGTGGCGAAATCACGCTCGAACCGGGTAAGCGATACATCATCGACGTCGGCAGCGTCGGCCAGCCGCGCGATCTCAATCCGGAGCCTTGCTTCGTGTTTTTCGACGACGAACGCCGTACGATCGAGTGGCGGCGCTACGAGTACCCCATCGGCGCGGTGCAGCAGAAGATGGTGGACGCCGAATTACCTCACGCACTCGCCGCAAGGTTGGATGTTGGAAGATAAGTGTCGATGACCCCAATCGACGACGGCCGTTGCTTTGCGTGCGGCCCGGAAAATGAGATCGGCCTGCGCTTGCATTTTCAATATTCCGGCGACGACGGTGTGTTCGCGCTCACGACGCTGCGTCCCGAATTCCAAGGCTGGCAAGGCATCGCGCACGGCGGCGTTGCGCTCGCATTATTGGATGAAGCGATGGCGCATGCGGCGGGTGCAGCGGGGCATCGCGGCGTTACTGCGAGTATGAATGCGCGCTTTCGTAAGGCCGTACCGCTTGGCGAGCAATTGCGGATCGAGGGCCGCGTAAAATGGATGCGCCATAAAGTGCTGCAGCTGGAAGCAAAGGTTATGGACTCTTCGGGCACCGTGCTGCTCGAGGGAGAAGGGCGTTTCGTTTCTCAGGGGCGTCTGGAGGACGTGCATGATCGCCGTAATCCGGCACCCTCGGGAAGCTATTAAATCTTTTAAGCAATGCCTAAATCTAAAACGGTACGTAAGGCGGCACAAGAAGAAGCCGCGCGCAAAAATAATTCGCCTGCTGTCGATAACCGGCGCGCGCGGCACGAATTTCATATTCTGGAATCGATGGAAGCCGGCATTGCGCTCACCGGAACCGAGATCAAATCGATCCGTCAAGGCGGCATTAGTTTAAATGAAGCGTACGCGCGCGTGCGCGACGGCGAATTATGGCTGCTAGGGATGCATGTACCTCCCTACAAACAAGGAAGTTTTTCGAACGTCGATCCTAATCGCCCCCGAAAACTGCTGCTGCACAAAGAGCAGATTGCACGGCTTGGCAGCCGCGCAGCTGAAAAGGGACTGACGATCGTTCCGCTGCGTATGTACTTCACGCGGGGAAAAGCGAAGGTCGAGATCGGACTTGCCAAAGGCAAGAAACTTTGGGATAAGCGCGAGACCGTCGCAAAACGCGACGTCGAGCGCGAGATTGCTCGCCACACGTAAGCAACACGATGCGCGGAACCCGGCCCGAGCGGGCCATTGAAGAATCGGTACAACGCGACAGCGTGATTCGCAAAGGCGATCGCGTGCTCGTGGCGTGCAGCGGCGGTTCCGATAGCGTCGGACTCGCCGCAATTCTTTCGGCAATCGCGAAACCGATGGAGCTGCAGCTCTCGATCGCGCATGTCAATCATGGCGTGCGGCACTCCGCATGGCAAGATGAAGCTGTGGTGCTGCGCGTGGGTGCGGCTCTCTCACTTCCCGTACGTGTTATCCCACTGCCGCCCGGACCCAGCGACGAAGGATCGTTGCGTGATGCGCGTTATGCAGCGCTCACTGAAGCTGCAAGCGAAAGCGGTGCTAACGTTGTAGCTACGGGCCATAACGCAGAAGACCAAACGGAAACGGTATTGCTCGCGCTGTTCCGTGGAACGGGCCCACAAGGGCTTGCCGGAATGCCCGCGCGCCGCGAACTCGCAGACGGAATCGATCTCGCGCGTCCGCTGTTGCGTTTTGAACGAGCAGAAATCCGCAATTACGTCCAAAACGCCGGGTTGCCATATGCGATCGATCCGACGAACGAAGATTTAACAATCCGGCGCAACGCGGTCCGCGATGCGTTGGCGGCGCTACGGCCGCTCTTCCCCGGTCTTGACTCGGCCGTCTCTAGAGCAGCCGAGTTGGTCGCTTCAGAGCTCCTCGAGGTGCCTGAAGCCGCGCTGCGTAGGCAGGTGCGTGAGGCTCTCCGGGAGCACCAGGCGTTGCGCGGTGTCGATTTCGAGCACGTCGAGGCCGCCGTTCGCGCACTGGAACGCGGGAATTCCGGCCGTTTCTCTATGGGCCCGGGCGTCGAGCTTACGATTGAGAACGGGCAACTGACGGTACACCGGGAAGAGAGATGATCGAGGACTCCTATCAAGATACCATCGAGCGCACGCTTTTCTCGGAAAGCGAGATTGCGGCTGCCATCGGACGCCTTGCACAAACCGTGGCGCGCGATTTCGCTGGGCAACCGTTGCTGGTGCTGGGCGTGTTAAAAGGAGCGCTGTATGTTACGGCCGATCTGGTGCGCGCAATTTCGCGAGTACCCGATGGGCCCAGCGAGGTCGAACTCGATTTCTTGGTCGTCTCTAGTTACGGGAACTCGGCGCGTTCGAGCGGCGAGGTGCGTTTGCTGAAAGATACGAACGCGAATATCGCCGGCAAGCACGTTCTCGTCGTGGAGGACATCGTCGACAACGGTCTCACACTGCAGTACCTTCGGTCGTTACTCCTGGGGCGAAGCCCAGCCAGCCTTAAGTCGTGTGTGCTTTTTGATAAGCCATATAACCGGCGCGTGGACGTACCGATTGATTATGTAGGGCTGGTCGCGCCGGACGAATTTGTCGTAGGGTACGGTTTGGACTACGGGGAAAGCTATCGTAATCTTCCCTACCTTGCGCAGCTACGGCCGTCGGTATTTTCAGAGTAAGGTATAAGTGTAAATTCAACGTGAGCAAGCATCTTCGGGGCATTCTTCTCATCCTACTCGCGTGTGTTGCGGTGTTCTTCATCGTGCAGCGTCTCGTGCTGCCGACCGCCGACAGCACGCGGTTGGATTACAATGCCTTCTATCAGAAGCTCGAACATAACCAAATTCAGAGCTTCCACGCCGTGGGCTACGACGTCACGGGCGATTTGACGAATGGCAATCACTACATGACGACCATTCCGAATCGCGACTCGCAGTTCGTCGATCAAGTCATGTCGCACGTTAAAGGTGGAGTGACTTGGGAAAGCCCGAACAACGGCACGCTGCTCACATCCATCGTCGGGTTCCTGCCGTTCATCGTACTCGCGCTCTTCCTCTTTATTATCCTGAGGCAAGCGCAGAACGGAGGAAGTCAGGCCTTGTCGTTCGGTCGTTCGCGCGCAAAAATGCTCTCCGAAAATCGCCCGAAGGTGACGTTCAACGACGTTGCGGGCGTGGACGAAGCGAAAGAAGAGCTCGGCGAGATCGTCGAGTTCCTCAAGTATCCCAAAAAGTTTCAGGCCCTCGGTGCGCGCATTCCGAAAGGCGTGCTGCTGCTTGGACCTCCCGGCTCCGGTAAAACGCTTCTTGCGCGCGCGATTGCAGGCGAAGCCGGCGTGCCATTCTTCTCAATCTCTGGTTCGGACTTCGTTGAAATGTTCGTCGGCGTGGGCGCGTCGCGCGTTCGCGACCTGTTCGATCAAGCGAAGAAGTCCGCTCCGTGTATCGTCTTCATCGATGAAATCGACGCGGTCGGCCGTCAACGCGGCGCCGGCCTTGGCGGCGGACACGACGAACGCGAACAAACGCTCAATCAGCTGCTCGTCGAGATGGACGGCTTCGATCAAAACACCGGCGTCATTTTGATCGCCGCTACGAATCGTCCGGACGTTTTGGACCCGGCTCTGCTTCGTCCGGGCCGCTTCGATCGCCAAGTGGTGGTCGATCGCGCGGACGTCAAAGGGCGCCAAAAGATTCTCGAAGTGCATGCGCGTAACAAGCCGCTCAGCAAGGAAGTCTCGCTCGAGACGCTTGCGAAGCGTACACCCGGATTCTCCGGCGCAGATCTCGAGAACTTGCTCAACGAAGCGGCGCTGCTCGCAGCGCGCCGCAACAAGACCGTCATCGAGATGAACGATTGCGATGAGGCGATCGATCGTGTCATGGTCGGACCGGAACGCAAGTCGATCGTAATGTCGCAGAAAGAAAAGGAAACTACGGCGTATCACGAGTCCGGACACGCGATCATCGGCGGGCTGCTCGAAAAAGGCGATCCGATCCACAAGGTAACGATCATCCCGCGCGGTATGGCGCTCGGCATTACGTGGTCGTTGCCGGAGGACGATCGTCACAGCCGTACCCGCGAAGAGTTGCTGTCGGATATCACGATGGCGCTCGGCGGACGTTTGTCTGAAGAGATCAAGTTCAAAGACGTTACGACCGGTGCAAGCAACGACTTCGAAAAAGCGACGGAACTTGCGCGCCGTATGGTCACGCAATACGGGATGTCCGAGACGCTTGGACCGATTCAATACGGCCGCGGCAACCATCAGGTATTCCTGGGTCGCGACCTCGGCGAAGAGCGCAATTACTCCGAAGAGATCGCTTCGAAAATCGACGCGGAAGTGCGCCGTATCATCGAGACGTGCTACGATCGCGGCCGCCGCATCCTCAGTGAGAACTGGGATAAAGTGGAACGTATGGTCGCATCGCTTTTGGAATACGAAACCGTCGAAGCGGAAGAAGTAAAAGCGATTCTGGAAGGGCGTCCGTTCAATCGCGGAGGCGGTACGCCGCAGCCGGTAGCGGAAGTTCCAAGCGCTGCGCCCGATGACGGCAAGCGTGTGGAACAGCCGCGGCGCATCCCGCCCAACATCTCTCCGGAACCGGCGTGATAAGACGTAAATCTGTAACAGCGATGTGCCTTTGCATGTCGCTGTTCGCATTTCTGGGTGCCGCTCCGCGTGAAACCGTCACGCAGAGCGGTTTGCTGCCCGGCGGCGGCACCTATGTCGTTCGCCGCGACGCAACGGCGCCGACTGCCGCAATCGAATTGTGGTTTCGCGCGCCCGGTGCGGGCTACGACTCACAATATCCGGGCATCTCACGGCTTGCGTTGACGGCGCTCGCCGCTTCCCGTTCAACGTCGCATGGCACGTCTCTCGCGGAGCTTATCAAGAGCCTTGGCGGTACGCTGACGCTCAACGTGTATCCGGATATCGCAATGGTAGGTGTGAGCGTTCCATCGTGGGAGGTTGCGAACGCCGCACGCACGCTCACCTCAGCGTACTTTACGCCATCCATTAGCGATGACGGGCTGAAAGCCGCGCTGCGCGACTGCGCGATAGCGGGAACCGAAGGACGTTTCGATGCCGATCGTTTGCTGCAGGACGCATTGTTCGCGCATCTGTTCGTCTCAGGACCGGCGCACTATGCACCCACGCCTACGGCAGCGGCAGACTTCTCCAAAATTCCCGCTGCCGACGTCAAATCGTTTGCGAATCGCGCCTTTAGCGCGCAGAATGCCGTCATTTCCATTGCGGGCGGCGTCGACGACAAAACCCTGTCGCAAATTCTAGCAGTGCCGGCGCTTCGAAGCGTTCGCGAAAACGCCCGCGGCGATGCGCCAATCGATTCTACGCCGGCCGGCCGCGCGTCCGATGTAACGCAGGACGCTGCGGTTTCCGGTTTGGGATTTGCGTGGACGGGTCCGCCGATATCGGATGAAAAATCCGCCACCGCGATGGATTTCATCGCCGATTATTTGTTCGATCCGGATCGCGGAACGCTCGCCGTAGCGACGCGTAAAAATAAAAACGTGCTCGTCAACGGACAATTCATCACGTTGCACAATCCCGGCGTGCTGCTGTTGACCATTTCGGGAACGGGAGCGGGTTCGGTGCGTCAACAAGTACTCGACGCCGTGAACGCAATGCGCCAGCCGCTGGATCAAAAAACGTTTGACGCGGCACGCTCGGCATTCGAATATCACATCTTCAGCCAAATTCAAACGCCGCTCTCGCGTGCAGACAACTTTGGATGGTACGCAGCGGAGGGCAATTTGACGTACGCTCCCGGCAATACGTCCGGATCGTATTTGGAAGCGGCTCGCGCGTTGGATCCCGGCTTTGTCGCGCAAGTCGTGCGTACGTATTTGCAGCATCCTTCAATCGTCGAACTCACGAACGGTAAACAGCCGCAGGGAACGCCGTCGTAATGGGTAGGGCCGTGAAGCTTCTTGCCGCGCTCCTTCTCGCCGCAACGCTGCTTTTCGACGCGCACGTTGCGCGCGCGGCGACGGTCGTTCAGCAGCCGGATCCGACAGCGGAGCTGGTCGGGACGGAAATATTGGTGCAGGCCGGGTTAGACCGGCAAACGCCCAAGCAAAACGGGCTCGCGGCGCTGGTCGCGGAGTGCATTTTGCGCACGCCGGTCAACGGCGTGCCGCTGGAAGACGCGGTGAGTGCAAGTAGCGGTTCGATAACGTATGCAATCGAGCCCCGTGACGTGCGCTTCTACATCGAAGGTCTAAGCGGGTCGTATGCAACGCTGCTAACTTTAGTGCGCACGGCGCTTGCGAAGCCCGATTTTGGCGCGAAGACGTTGACCGCTGCACGCGGCGTGCTCGTCGATAAAATCGCGCAAAACTCCCGCGTTCCGCTCAACGTCGGCATCGACATGCTGAACCACGCGTTCTATCAGGATTCCGACGCGGGCATGCCGCCGTACGGCGTTCCCGCGACGCTCGCAGCTTTTACGGCCAGCGATGCGCATGCGTTTTACACCGAGCACTACCGCCGCGATGAGACGATTGTCAGTGTGGTGGGCAACGTGAACGCGGTACCGAACAACGCTTATACGGACCTCGTTTCGGGGCTTGCCCCCGGTACGTCGCGTCCGGTGCCGGTGCAGATTCCGAAACTTCCATCGAATTCGCGTCAACTGATCGCACGCCGGGATGTTCCCGTGCCCTGGCTCATCGCGCAGTATCGCGCGCCGGACTTGCACAGCAAAGATTTCGGCGCGATGTTGATCTTGACCGCGTTCATGCAGCGGACCCTGGCAGATGTCTCCGAAGTGCCTGCAATTGCAACGCATTCCGCGGCTTCGCGCGGCGTCGGCGCCTATTACAACTTCGATACGCAGCCCGCTAACGTGATCATTTACGTAGACGGCGGATTGGGCGATCCGACACGGACGTTCGCTACGGCGTTGACCGTCGTGAACATTCTGGGCCAAGCGAAGATGAGCGGCGACCTGAGCGAGATGAAGTCCTTTGCGACCGGACGATTGTTGGAAGATACCGCAACACTGCAGGATCGTGCGTGGCTTGCCGGCGTCTTTGCTTCGCGGCACATAAGCGGCGATTATTTGACGGCTGCGCTCAAGGCAATGAACGCAACGACCGCTGCAGACCTGCAGCGCGTGGCGTTGCAATATTTAAGCGTGCCGACGATTGCGCTCGTGCTGCCGCGGTCGCAATCGGCACTGCAGGGCTCCCCGTAATCGCGTATTGCGCGTAGCCCTCGTCCACGATTACCTAAACCAGCGCGGCGGAGCGGAGCGCGTATTCGCGCACATCGCGCGCGCGTATTCCTCTGCGCCTGTATACACTGCGCTGTTCGATGCGGCCCAGACAGGCGATCTGGTCGACGCATCTAGAGTTCGAACGTCGTACCTCGCACGCATCCCCGGCGCGAATAAATATTTCCGCTTTTTGGCGCCGCTCTATCCGTCTGCATTCGAGGCGTTCGATCTGCGCGGTTACGATACGATCGTCAGTTCTACGACGGCATGGGCGAAGGGCGTTATCGTGCCGCCGGATGCGGTGCACGTCTGCTATATCAATACAGTGAGCCGTTTTGCGTTCGCGTACGATCAGTACGTCGGCGGTCTGGGCGTCAAATCGCTTGCGCGGCCGCTCATTTCCCGTTTGGTAGAGTGGGATAAGCGTGCCGCACGGCGGCCGACGCAATTCGTCGCAAATTCGCAGAACGTTGCGGACCGCATTCGCCGATACTATGGGCGCGATTCGATCGTATTGCATTGCCCGGTTGACGTCGATCGCTTTAGCGCAGGACGCGGTGGAGGCGAGCATTTCTTCATTGCGTCGCGGTTGCTGCCGTATAAGCGCGTTGATTTAGCTATTCGTGCCGCGCAAATTGCGCGCGTTCCACTCTTCGTGGCCGGCACCGGACCCGCAGAAGCACAACTACGCGAGCTGGCAAAGGGCACGACTACGACGATGCTCGGCTACGTCGATGACGCAACAGTGAACGAGTTGTTGGGCACAGCCCGCGCCGCGATTTTGCCGGGTGAAGAAGACTTCGGCCTCGTGCCTCTCGAGGCGGCGGCGAGCGGACGTCCGACGATCGCATACGGCGCCGGTGGTGCATTAGAAACGGTCATCGCCGGACGTACCGGCGAATTTTTCCGCGAGCCCACGCCGGAATCGCTCGCCGCGGCTCTCTCGAATTTCGACGAACGGCAATACGACCCAATAGCGCTGCGGGCGCACGCGGAAACGTTTGCGCCGGATCGCTTTATCGAGCGGCTGCGCGTAATCGTCGAGCGGACTCGAGCAGCGCTTTAGCGTAGCCGTCGCGATCGATCGCGCCCACGCGTTCGAATCCGCGCGCTCGTAACTGCTCGCGCAGCGCAGAATCCTCAGCGATGCGCCGCAGCGCGTCGCGCCATCCCCCTTCATCCGTAGGTGAGACCAGCAACGCTGCACCGCCCGCAGCTTCCGGCAACGCCGTCGCGTTCGATGCGATGACGGGCGCTCCACAAGCCATCGCCTCGAGCACCGGAAGGCCGAATCCCTCGGCAAGCGATGGGACGGCAACGGCGAGGGCTCCGGAATATAGACCGCGCAGCTGTTCGTCGCTTGGGCTGACTCGCCGGTGCGGCGCGCGCATACGCTCGAATTCGCGCTCGTCGCGTTCGCTCAACGTGCCTGCCACAACCAGCTCAGGCCCGCTTCGCGCGAATGCGACGTCGAAAGCGCGAAACAGCAGCGGCGCATTCTTTCGTGCATCCGGACCCGCGACGAACAGCACGTACGGTTGTCGCGACGGAATCTCGACGCGGCGCCAAAACGGTTCGATAGCCGGCGTGACTACGCGTATGCGCGAGGAATCAATGTGGAAGAGCCGTTCGAGTTCCCCGGCGGCCCAATTGGAAATCGTGAACAGCAGATCGGCTTTGCGAATCGCGCGGCGGATTGGGGATTGCTCGCGACGGCGCGCGATAAATCCTCGGTGCGCGTACGTAAAGGCGAATGGATCGTTGATCGTCACGATCGATGGTGCACGCGGCCGGAAGCGCATGGCGTTCCACGGATACCACACCGCATCGGCGTTCGCTCGCCGCAACTCTCGCGGTGTGATACCGCCTTCACCGCGGCGCCGGAACACGAGAACCGTTTCCACATCGCCTAACCGGTCGAGACTTTCGAGAACCTGGCGCACGATGCGGCCCATTCCTCGCCGATCCGCTGCGAGATTGAACGCGTCGACGGCCAGACGCATTACTTCGTCAGTTGCGGTGCAAAATACAGCGCGATCACGGAAACGCCGTTGAACACGCCGTGCGTGATCATCGACATCCACGCGTTGCGCGTGCGGGCGTAAACTGCGCACAGGATGATGCCGCCGAGAATGAGCGGCACGAACGCGTACTTGTCCCAATGCGCGGCACCGAAGCAGACGCCGCTGACGATTGCGGCACCCCAGAACGGCCAGTAGCGCCGCGCCGCATTGAAGATAAACACGCGAAACGCGAACTCTTCCGCAATGGGCGCAACGATCACCGCAAGAGCGGCGAAACCCGCCTTGACGATCGGATCGTGAACGCTCAAAAATAATTTGATTGCTTCTTGTTCGTGACGCGTGTGCAGCGCTTTGTCGATGATCGTGCCCAAGCCGTTCACGACGACCACCATTGCGACCGCGCCCAGCAATGCCACGCCGATATCGCTCACTGTGGGTGCGCGAAATCCGAGGTCCTTCAGCGACGTGTTTGCAAGCGGAGGCAGAACGAGAATCAAATATACGACGACGCAAATATCGATGAGTACCTGCAATGCCAACGCAAACGGCACGTCGCGCGACACACGCCCAACACTCATGCCGTGAGAGGCAAGCGCCGCAAAGATTGCGACGATGCCAATCGCGAACACGAGCACCAGCATGCCGAGCAGTGCGAGGAGCGTAACGCCCGGACGGAACGCGTTAGGGCCGAAGACGATCGGCGAGTCGGGCGAAGTCTGCGAGGGCGAGCTGTTCTCCACGTATCTCCGTATCGATCCCAAGCTGTTGTAAAGCGCCGGCCACTTGCGCGCGCGGCGTACCTAGCGCGAGCGAGAGGCTATTCGCCAATGTCTTGCGGCGGTACGCGAACGCCGCTCGTACAACCTGCAGAAACCGGTGTTCGTCGGCTACGTCCACAGACGGCCGCTCGAGCCGCGTCAGGCGAATGACGGCGGAATCGATCTTCGGCCGCGGATAAAACGCGCCGGGGCCGAGCGTAAACGCGCGCTCAACGCGCATTGCGTATTGTACGGCGATGCTGAGACTGCCGTACGCACGCGTGCCGGGTTTTGCAGCGATGCGATCCGCAACTTCCTTCTGAATCATCACGACGAGACTTTCAGGCCCGTTCGCCATTTCGATCAACCGCATGATGAGCGGCGTCGCGATGTTATACGGCAAGTTTCCCGTCATGCGCCACGGAGCCCCATGCGCAAAAGCCTCGTAATCGAATGTTAGAGCATCCGCTTCAACGATATGCGCGCGTTCGATTGCCGTTTGCGAACGTAAAATACGCACCATGTCCGGATCGATGTCGATCGCGGTGACGTCGGGATGAATGTCGAGAAGCGCTTTTGTTAACTGACCGGTGCCGGGACCGATCTCCAGAATGCGAGCGGAGGGCGATATGCCCTCCGCTGCAAGTCGTGCAATGCGTGCCGCCGCGCCGGCGTCCATCAAAAAATTCTGCCCGAGCCTTTTCTTCGGCCTGTAGCCGAAGCGGTCGAGCAGTTGTTTGGGATGTTCGTTCACTAACGCTCCCGAGAGCGCCGCGTTAGCGCAGCTTATATACTTTTACGATGCGTCTGCCGAATTGCAGCGCGTCGCTAATTGAATCGAAACCGAGATCGATGCGTTGGCCGACGATCGCGCCGCCGGTGTCGCCCGCAATTGCAAAACCATATCCGGGAATATAAAGCCGCGTGCCGAGCGGAATAATGCGCGGATCCACGGCAACGATTCCGTGACCGGCGCGATAACCGGTCGCGGTGTACCCGCTGCACCCACCGCACTCCGCGGTGTATGCCGTTGCCACCATGTTCAGCGCGGAGGACGCGATGTACGCGGTTTTCTCCAACCCATGTTTTGCAAATTCGGCAATTGCAGCATACGTTCCAACGCCTTCTGCGATAACGCGAGTTTGCGGTTTGCGCAACACGCGCGTTTGCAGAATACGTTTACGTAATTTGCCGTCGGTTTGCGTGTAATCGACCATCGCTTCGGTCAGTCCAGGCTGTCCCGCTTTTAAAATGCGCGACTTTCCGGGTGGAAGGGCAAAATCGATGACGTGAATCGTGCGTTGCGCGATGTGCCGCTTTTCTGTTGAAAGCCAACGCACGACACGCGAAATGCGAATCGTTGAATACGGTACGATCGAATCCGCGAGCGACGGACGAACGATATCGTGCGCCCCGAGCTGAATGTGCTGCTCCTCGAGCAACGCGCCAACGTCTTCCGCGGTGGTTACAATCGTTTTCGATCCGGACGCGCTGACGATCTTCACGGGCACTGCCGGCGAATAATCGATCATCATATTGTCGGCAAGCGGTGCATCCATACCAGGGTGCACGTAATCACGCGGCCCCGGAACTATGCCGCGCTGTTGCAGAAATTGTCCGACGGTCTGAGCGGTCGTAACGTGCTGCGTCTGCGTGCCTTGCGATTCAAACAGCACGACATGGGACGGTTGCACGTCCGCGGCCGCTTCGGCCGATACGGGGTGGGTGACGAAGCCCGCACTTACGAGGCCAAGCGCAAGAACGCCCACGGCCAAGATGTGAGAAGTGCGGTTGAGACTGCGTCCTATCAACCCAACTCCTTCCTTAGTCAAACAACACGGCGGGGCTGAGGACGCCTACAAACCATCATGTGCGGCTGTAGGTGCCCGGTAAGCCGGCGGTGCTGTCTTTAGAGGCAGTAAATTGTGGTCGACGGATCCGAACTTTCGTTTTAGACCCAACGCGGAGCGCCGGTTAGAACGGAAACGTCACTGCCGGGCTCTCACGGTCGCCCGGTCTATAACTGACCCGGGCACTATAGCATGTCTTTACAAAGCCCGGAATATGCCAAAAGTCATACGGCCTGCCTACTTGCCCTAGCTGCCAAGGCTAAACCTCAGGCGCATTATGCCCATTCCGAGGGCGCTGCAACACGGGTAGATAACACCGCGTTATGCGCGTCGGCTTCTTCACGGAGGTCTATCACCCGGTCGTCAACGGCATCGTATCGTCTCTCGACGGTCTTGCCGCCGGCCTGCGGGGCCTTGGCCACGATGTGTACTTTTTTGCACCGCGTGTGCCGGGTTATGAAGAGCCCGATGGTCCGGTCTACCGGATGCCCTCGCTCCCGCTGCCGGTCTCGGCGCCTTACCGCCTTACTCTGCCGCTTGTGAACCGGCGGAACCGCCATGCGATCGTAAACCGGTTGGATGTGCTGCACGCGCATTCACCGTTCGTAACCGGTTGGATGAGCGTGCGATACGCGCGGCGTTTGCGCATTCCACTTGTGTATACGTACCACACGCGCCTCGAAGAATACGCGCATTACGTGCCGTTCGAGCCAAATGCGACGCGGCGTGCGGCATCGACGTTGACGCGCAACTTTGCCAATCTGGCCGACGCTGTCATCGTTCCAACCGACGCTATGCGCGAACGCTTGCTCGAACTCGGCGTAACGACGCGCGTTGAAGTGATTGCAAGCGGAATCGATTTGCGCCATTTCGGCGCCGGTGTACGCAATGAAAGCCTACGCGCGTCCCTAGGCGCGCGCGACGGCGATCGGTTGATGTTATTCGTATCGCGCCTCGCGCGCGAAAAAAATATCGACGTGTTGATCGACGCGCTGGCGTTATGCGATCCGCACGTGAAGCTCGCGATTGCGGGAGATGGACCGGAACGCGAAGCGTTACGAGAACGAGCGTCATCCCGCCGCGTTGCCTCACGCGTGCAGTTCTTAGGCGCGGTTGACCGGGAGGGGCTTCCGGATCTTTACGCGAGCGCGGATGCGTTCGTATTTCCAAGCGTCACCGAAACGCAAGGGCTCGTGCTCGTTGAGGCCCTAGCGGCGGGATTGTTTGTCATTGCATCGGACGCGCCGCAAATCCGCGACGTTTTGGGCGGCGCCGGGCGGACGGTCTCGCCCGCTCCGCATGCCTTTGCCGCCGCCATGCAGGCGGTTCCGGCGAGGTCTAATCCGGAGGAATCAGCGCGAGCAAAGGCTGCCGCCGAACGCTTCGGGATCGAGGAGCAGGCGCGCACCGTAGCCGCCGTTTATGCCTCACTTCGTGCGGCCAACATGGAGCGCGTCGGTGGTTGACTCGAACATATGTTCGATGTACGATTGTGACATGAAGGGGCGCTTGACCAATGTGGCCGCGGGGTTCGCGGCGGATACGGCGGGCAACGGAATCGCTTACGTGCGGTTGGGCGAAAGCGGTGCCGGGCGGATACTGCGCGTTCCCTTTAAGGTGAAGCGGTTTCCCGCACTCTTAGAACGCGAGATCGGATACGCGGCGCTTGCGGCGGTATGCAGCGCGCTCAGACGCCGCGGCGTCGAACGCGCACGGCTCTGCCTCGATGATTCCCGGCTGGTCTGCGATCTGCGAGAACATCGGGATGTTCCCTCCGCGTTGACGCTTGCGTACGTTCGCGTGCGGTGTGCGCTCAACCAATTTGCGGAGTACGAAATCGCCGAACCGTCAACGGGTGATAGCGACTTGACTGCGCGCGCGCGTTCGGAAGTGGCGATGCACGTGGCTGCATAACAACGCGTGCCCCGGTATCGCCGACTGCGCGCCGGTGAATTGCCGGCAGCAACAATCGATTTAGCGCGAGCTTTGATAGGATGCGTGCTCGTCCGTGACTGCCCGGACGGCCGTACCGCGGGGCGGATCGTCGAAACGGAAGCGTACGTCCTTGACGATCCGGCCTCGCACGCTTATCGCGGCCCAAGTAAAAGAAATGCATCGATGTTCCTTGGCCCGTTTCACGCGTACGTCTATAAGATTTACGGCACGTCGTTTTGCGTAAACGTTACAAGTGAAACCAAAGGGGAGGGTGCTGCGGTCTTAGTACGTGCGCTCGAACCGCTGGAAGGGCTGGGTTACATGGAAGCTCGCCGCGGTACGACCCGTGTGCGCGATCTCGCGCGAGGTCCGGGTCGTCTTTGCCAAGCCTTATCAATCGAGATGGATTTGGACGGCATCAGTTTGCTAGAGGACGAGCGTTTGTGGTTGGCGGCAGCTCCACCGAGCAGCATGCGCATTGGTAGAAGCCGGCGCATCGGCATCACGAAGGCCGCGGAACGGTTACTGCGCTTTTACGAAAAAGGAAATCCCTTCGTTAGCGGCCCGAAATCTTTGTCGCCATAGCGGCGGCGAAGCCGCTTGTATACCCGCCCGACCGTATGTTATAGTTTCTTCGTCGCGAAGCTTGCATCTAAGCTTGTCCGCGACGCAGTACATCCCCACCGCTCACGTCACAACGAAATCCGAGGCAGCCTCGCCCGATCTTTTCGGCTATGCGCCGTGCGCGACTCTACGAGAGAGATAGTCCACTGCAATTCGATAATCGTAACGATGGTGGTCGGCCCCAAGGCGGAGGCCGTCGTCGGCGTTCAAGACGCCACCGTCATTTCAATCCACAGCAGCATAACGAGCAGTTTCCGCAAGTAGAACCGCAGGGACCGCCGTTGCTCACCGCCGAGCAGCTGTCTGAAAAAACTAAAGCCGAGCTCAATGCGATCGCAAAAGAGTTTGACATCGAGTCACCGCTCAAACTCAAGAAAGACGATCTCATTCCGCGCATCCTCGAAGTCCAAGCTCAGCGCTCCGGCGTCGAGATTGCGAACGGCGTGCTCGACATCTTGCCCGAAGGCTACGGATTTCTCCGCCGCGACGGTTACGTAATCGGACCTGAGGACATCTATGTCAGCCAATCGCAGATCCGGCGCTTCGAACTGCGCCGCGGCGATCTGGTCGAAGGTCAAGTGCGCCGCCCGAAAGAGAGCGAAAAGTACTACGGCCTGATCCGTGTCGATCGCATCAACGGCTTTTCACCGGAGCAGGTTCGCGGACGCCGCGTGTTCGAAAAAGGCACGCCGATCTATCCGCAAGAGCGCTACAAACTCGAAGTACGCGCCACGCAGCTCTCCACGCGCGTCATCGACCTCTTCTGTCCCATCGGTAA
>CAZHGH010000025.1:8673-37356 GCA_964531205.1 uncultured bacterium | reverse complement strand
TCAAAGTCCCGAGCACTCGCTGCATCTCGTGATCGATGCGCTGTCTTCTTTGCTGCTTCATGGTACTCGACTCTAGGCGTGCGCCAGTTCGGCTGCGACCGTTTCAACGGTATAGGCTTCGATGACGTCGCCGACTTTGAGATCCTGGTACTTGGCGACTTGGATGCCGCATTCGTACCCTTCTGCGACCTCTCTAACGTCGTCTTTGAAGCGGCGCAACGACTCGAGTTCGCCGTCAAAGATGACCGCTTGATCGCGCAGCACGCGAACTTTCGCGTTCCGCTGAATCTTGCCGTCCTTGACGTAGCAACCGGCAATCGAACCGACTTTGCTGACCTTGAAGATCTCGCGCACTTCCGCGTGGCCGAGCGTGACTTCACGCTGCACCGGCGCAAGCATGCCGCGCATTGCCTTCTTGAGATCGTCTTCCACGTCGTAGATGACCTGGTAGAACCGCAAGTCGACGCCTTCGTTCTCGGCGAGACGTCTGACCGTTTCGTCCGGACGAATGTTGAAGCCAATAAGCACCGCATTCGACGCGCTCGCAAGGTTGACGTCGTTCGGCGTAATCGCACCGACGCCGCCATGGATGACCCGAATCTCGACCTCTTCGGTCGAAAGCGATTCCATGCGTGCACGAAGCGCTTCCACCGAACCTTGGCCGTCGGCCTTGACGATGATGTTGAGCGTCTTCTTGCCTTCCGTAGGCATTTGCATGAACGTCTCGAGCGAAACGCGCTGACCGCCGCTCGCAGCAATACGAACGTCGCGCCGGCGCGTCTTGCGCTTCTCGGCGGTTTCGCGCGCAACGCGTTCGTCGCTGACGACCATTAGCGTGTCGCCTGCGGCAGGCACGTCTTGCAAGCCCATAATCTCGACCGGAATCGACGGGCCGGCTTTCTTGACTTGTTTGCCCTTATCGTCGACGAGCGCACGCACTTTACCGTACGTGCCGCCGACAACGACGACGTCGCCGACGCGAAGCGTACCGTTTTGCACGAGTACGGTTGCGACGGCACCGCGGCCGCGATCCAGTGCGGACTCGATTACCACGCCGCTCGCACGACGGTTTTTGTTCGCTTTGAGTTCGCGAATGTCGGCTTCGAGCAGTACGGTTTCCAGCAGTTGATCGATGCCCTGACCCGTCTTCGCGGAGACCGGCACCATTTCGACGTTGCCGCCCCAGTCGACGGACTGCACACCTTCTTCCGCGAGCTGTTGCTTGATGCGTTCGGGTTGCGCTTCCGGTTTGTCGATCTTGTTTACCGCTACGACGATCGGAACGTTCGCCGCTTTGACGTGCGCGATTGCTTCGCGAGTCTGCGGCATGACGCCGTCGTCGGCTGCGACTACAAGAATCGCGACGTCGGTGACTTTGGCGCCGCGCGCACGCATCGCGGTGAATGCTTCGTGACCGGGCGTATCGATGAAGGTGATCTTGCGATCGTTTTTCTCGACCGTGTAGGCACCGATACGCTGCGTGATGCCGCCCGCTTCGCCTCCGGCAACGTTCGCCTGACGAATCTTGTCGAGCAGCGACGTTTTACCATGGTCGACGTGACCCAGCACCGTGACAACCGGCGGACGCGCGGTCATCATCTCGGGTTTGTCTTCCTCTTGCTCGACGGTGACTTCTTCGCCGGCTTCCTTGACGACGGCGTTGAAACCGAACTTCTTCGCAACGTTGATTGCGACGTCGCTCGGAATGTTCTGATTGATCGTCGCCATGGTGCCCATCTTGATGAGCTCCTTGATGATGTCTTTCGCCGGAACGATCATCGAGGTTGCAAGTTCTTGCACCGTCAAAAGATCGGGAATCTCGATCGTCTCGAGCTTCGCCGGCGGCGGAGCCGCGGCGGTTTCAACGCGTTTCTTACGGTTGCGCTCTTTCTCGAGCAGCAGCTCCTTTTCGCGATCTTTCTTGTTGAGCTTATCGTCGCGATCGCGCGTACGGTCACCCGGACGGCCTGCGCCGCTGGAGGGCGTGGGTGCCTCGGTGATCGCCTGCGGCACGCCCGGACGCGCCGTGAACGGACGGCCCCCCGGCGGCGTGAGTGGCCGGAACGGCCCGTTACCTTGCGGGCGGCGTTGTTGGGGCGCGGGCGAGATCAAACGGCCGGGCTGCGGCACGCGAGGCTGCCCAGGCTGCTGTGGCTGCGGCGTACCGGCTTGACCCGGACGCGGCGCGACGCCCGGGCGACCCGGCACACCAGTGGCCGGACCGGGCGAAGCGGAAGCCGAGGTCGTAGGCGGCGGCGCCTGTCGGCGCGGCGGCAAAACCGAAGACTGACCCGACGGCACAGGCCGCAGGCGTGGAACAGGTTGTTGCGGAGTTGCGGGTTTCGGGCCCTTCGATACAGCGGGCGACGCCGGCTGTCTCACGGCTCCGCCGCCACTGGGCGGCGCTTGAGGCACGGCGGCAGTAGGACGCTGTGGAGGCGCCGCGGGCCGTTGAGGCGCCGCTGTTGCGGGACGCGGTTGCGCGGGCGCAGGCGGCGTAGCCGGCTTAGCGGCGGCACCATCTCCGGAAGGCGCTTTTGCAGCGGGCGCTTTCGCGGCGGGTGCAGGTGCAGCAGGACGGCGCGACGTCGAGGCGACGGGCTTCAGCGTGGGAATGGGTTCAGCGGGTGCAGCCTTCGGTGCGGACTCCGGCCTACTTACTTCGGTTCCGCTTGGAGGCGCCTTCGGCGCGGTAGCAGATTTCGCAGCTGCGGAGGGTTTCGCAGCCGGGGCTTCCGGTTTTGGTTTCGCGGGGGCTGCGGGCTTGAGCAGCACGCTGCGCACGAGATCCGCAATGTTGTCTGGAACGACGCTCAGCTGGTTTTTCGCTTCAAAGATACCGCCGAGCCGCTCGTTAAAGAGGGTGATCAGCTCTTTCGATGTGAGCCCGACCTCTTTCGCAAGTTCAAATATCCGAACTTTTCCGGTAGCCAAATTCTGCCTTTCACTATTGCAGGCGTAATTGTCCCTCGGTTTGGGCGTCGCCCGAGGGTGCCTGCATCTACCCTCAGGTCATAAGAAAACGCTCCTCCCCGCGCGCCCATGCGCCCGGGGTGTTAAGCATTGCTCTGTTTCAGCATGTCAGTTTCAATGTCAAAATCAAACCGTTAGCCTTGTTGTAACCCATATTCGGCGGCTGCAGATGCAAGCCCCGGATACTTTTTGTTTTTTTCCACGCGCTTGGCACACTCCGCGGAGCAGAGGTAGACGCCCCGCCCCGGCTGCCGTTTCGAGCCGGCATCCGCCTGCCAGACTGGTTTGCCGTGGCCGGGCACGCGGACGAAGCGCTGCATGACGGCTTGCGGCTTGCGTTCGCGGCACCCGGCGCATTGCCGGATCGGTTCATTCACCTAAACGTTCGCGCTTGAACTCCTCGAGTCTGCGGATCAACTCTTCGTCGATCGCGCCGGCTTCGGCGGGCGCCTCGGCGACGATCTCTTCCACTTCTTCCTCAGCCGCTTCACCAACAGGAGCTTGCGGTGCAACTGCCTCTTCACGCTCCGCGAGATAACGCTCGCGCGCTTCCGCGGCTTCGCTTTCGCTTGCGATATCCAAACGCCAGCCGGTCAAACGCGCAGCAAGACGCACGTTCTGTCCTTCGCGTCCGATCGCAAGAGAAAGCTGATAATCGGGCACCACGACCAGTGCAACCCCGTCGTCCTCGAAGAGTTCGACGCTCAGCACTTTTGCGGGCTGCAGTGCATTCATGATGAATGCCGTCGGATCGGCTTCCCAACGAATGACGTCGATCTTCTCGCCGCGCAATTCATCCGAAACGTTCGCGATGCGGCTCGACTTCGGCCCCAGGCACGCGCCGATCGGATCGATCTCCGCGCGATTGCTGCGTACCGCAACTTTCGAACGGCTGCCCGGCTCGCGCGCGATCGCCATGATTTCGACGATACCGTCTTCGATCTCCGGAACTTCGAACTCGAGCAGACGCTGGACCAAACCTTCAGCGGCACGCGAAAGAATGACGCTCGGCCCCTTCGGCGATTTACGCACGTCGAGCACGTAGGCGCGAATGAAATCGTTGATGCGAAAATTCTCGCGCGGCACTTGCTCGGAGAGCGGAAGCATCGCTTCGTCTTTACCGTCCAGCAGCACGTACATGTTGCGCTGCTCGAAACGCTGCACCGTCCCTTTGACGATGTCGTTGAGCTTCGCAGCGTACTTGTTGTAAACCGTATCGCGCTCCGCTTCCCGGATGCGTTGGACGATGACTTGCTTTGCGGTCTGCGCAGCGATACGTCCGAAATCTTTCGGCGTAACCTCTTCGTCGAAGTAATCTCCGACTTGATACTGCGGACCTGCTTCCTTCGGCGTTACCTCGAGCTTCGGATCGGTCACTTCGTCGACGACCGTGCGGCGATGGAATACTTTGTACTCGCCGGTCTGCCGGTCGACGGTTACGATCGCGTTGGCTTCGCTGCCGAAATGCCGCTTGTAGGCGGTAAGCAGCGCGGCTTCCAGCGCCTCTACGAGCATCTCAAATGGAATATTGCGTTCCTTTGAGATGAACTGCAGGACGTCGATAAGTCTTTCTTCGGTTGCCTCAGGCATTTTGATTCTTCCGTTCTTTTTTGTCTCGTTTTAAATCGGAGCGAAAGTCGTACTCCAGATTCGCTCGATCGATGGTCGCGAGCGGCAGAGGCAATTCGCCTTTGCTCGTCTCCAAAATCACGTTCGTACCGCGAACGCCGCGCAGCACACCGCGGTGCGTTTTATTGCCTTGCACGAGGAGCGATGTGACGATCTTGGCATCGCGTCCCGCAAAGCGTTCGTAGTCTCCGGGTTTGGTTAGCGGCCGGTTCAACCCCGCGGATTCAACTTCGAGCGTGTACCGGTCTTCGTATGGATCTAGGCGTGCGTTAATGGTTCCCGCAATACGCTCGCACGTTGCTAGATCGACGCCACCTTCGCGATCGATCGTCAACGTAAGCTGCGTCGTATGGCGGCCGCGGCGCGCGGATTGCTGCACGATCTCCACGCCGGCAAAACGCGAATCGTGCGCGATCTCATCGACCGCACGAGAAAACGCATCTACGAGCGTTGGCTGCTGCATGCTACCCCTTAGAACAACGAAGCGCGGGCACTGCCCACGCTCTTGCGACTAACCAGGCATAGGATACCCTAAAAATGCGACGGGCTGCAACCCCAGTGGGTTCAGCCCCTCGCTCTGTCCTATTTTCGTATCTTACGAAGCGCGCGGTTTCTGTGCCGGTACGTCCGGCTGCCGCTGAGCGCTTGCCTAGCGCTCGACTTGGTGCGCGCTGCGTCGGGCTAAATTGCCCGGGGGATCTTGCGGTTCCAACCGCCCTCCTTTGGTAAACGCTCAATGTGTCTCGTAAGACAAAGACATTGTATGCGACAAAAGTCCCCATGAGCAAGAAGCGAGCATTTGTATTTACGGAGTCCCGGTGGGCGCAGGTGCGGGCGGTGTAAACGGCTCCAAATGCCCGCCGCACATAAAAGACTGATTCGGTTCAACGATCCAGTGACGATGTGAATAATCCGTCACAGGCATGCGCAACAACCAGCCGGTACACCAATTCACGAAACCAACTTTGCGCACAGATGTTACGTACATCTTGATGTAAATCTCTTCGGGAGATGCACCGAGCGGCCACACTTTCCAATGTTGGCTGCCGACGTTTTCAATGTAGAGAAATTTCGTTGCGGCGAGCACTTCCGCGGGCGGTGTTGGTTCAGGTTCCGGCGTTGGAGCGAGACTGCCGTTGAACGAGTAATGCTTCGGCGGCGCGGGTGTAAACGACGGAGCGGCTGTCGGAATTAAACTGCGCAAGCGTTCGTTTAGCGACTTCGCGCGCTTCGCCGCACCAGCGGTTGCACGACTTGGATGCGGTGTTGCAGGTGCGGGAATCGCGCGCGATACGGCGGGACCTTTTACCGGCGCGACACCGCGCGGCCCGGGAGAACCCACCGGCTTTGGTCCGGGACGCGCAGCGGTTGCCGCGGGTCCGGGCGTGGCTTGCGCGGCAACGCGAATCTGCGAGGGCGCGCCGGGCGTAACGACTGCTTGCGGTTGCGCAGCGATCGGTGCAGCCGTCGCTTCGAGTGCTGACGGCTGCGGCGCCGGTGTCACGAGCGGCGGCTTTGGTGCTACGGTCGCTTGCGGTTGCGGCGTGCGCGCAACTGCAGTCGGTGCGGCGCTCGGTTTTGGAATTGGCGCAGCGGTCGGCGGTGCTTTGACGCTCACCGCTGCGATGCGCGCCGGCACGCTCGTCGGCACGGTAGCTGGAATCGGCGCGGGAGTGACCGCGATTTCAGCTTGCGTCGGCAGCGGATTCGGCGCCGCGGAGCTTTCGGGAGCGGGCGTCGGATTCGGCGGACCTTTCGGCGAGTTTTTTGCGAGCTCGTGAACGATCCGTGGATGCGGCGGCGCGGAACGCGGCTGCGCTGCGAGCTTTGGTTGCGGAACGACTTGAGCGTGCGGTGCCGGCGGCACTACTGCACGCGCTTGCGTCACCGGCGTAGGCGTTTGCGGCGCTGCGTGAGTTAATGTAACGACTTCACTGCCGGCGAATGATTCCGGCGCAGCTTGCTGCGATGATGACGTCGCGGCTGAAAATAAAAAGTACGCGAGTAATGCATGAAAAATGAGAGAGGCCAGAATACTGGCCACCCATCGCTCGCGGCGCCGCCTGTCGATATCGTCGCGTCTCAACGCAGGAGCCTTCGGGGCTTCTCTCGCAAGCGCCTGGAGTCCATGGAAAAGAACCAGAAACGCACAAAGATCGTTGCAACACTCGGTCCGGCTTCACGCGATCCCGAAATTATCCGCGCGCTGGTGGTTGCCGGCGCGAACGTATTCCGGTTGAATTTCTCGCACGGAACACCCGACGATCATCTCCAAAATATCAAGTCGATCCGCGCAATTGCCAAAGATCTGAAGCAGCACATCGCCATACTGCAAGATCTTCCTGGGCCTAAAGTAAGAACCGGAAAGTTCGGCGATAGCGTCGCAAGCGTGCACTTGGAGAACGGTCAGCTTTTCGTGCTCTCCACGAAAGACATTCCCGGATCGAAAGATGCCGTTTCCGTTTCGTATCGCGATTTGCCGGCGGACGTATCGGTCGGAAACCGCATCTACTTGCAAGACGGCGCGATCCGTCTGCGCATTATGGACAAAACGGCAACGGAAATTCACACAACGGTTGAGGTCGGCGGAGACCTGCGCGCGCAGCAGGGCATTAACTACCCCGACGGGCCGCTGAATATTTCCGCGGTTTCGGATCGCGATTTAGAGTTTCTCGCATTTGGATTGAAGCATGACGTGGACTACGTCGCTGTTTCGTTCGTCCGCAGCGCGGACGACATTCATCGCGTCAAGACGGTCATCCAAGATCGCGGCAAGGGCACGCACGTTCTCGCGAAAATCGAGAAACACGAAGCGCTGGAAGACATCGATAACATCGTTGAAGCGGCAGACGGCATCATGGTTGCGCGCGGCGATCTCGGTATCGAGGTGCCGCTGGAGCGCGTGCCGTTGATTCAGAAGGATCTCATTGCGCGCTGCAATCGAGCCAGCAAACCGGTTATCACGGCAACGCAAATGCTCGAATCGATGACGTTCGCACCGCGTCCCACGCGTGCAGAAGCTGCGGACGTTGCGAACGCCATTCTCGATGGTACCGATGCGGTTATGCTCTCGGGCGAAACCGCGCGCGGCGAATACCCGATCGAAACGGTGCGCGTTATGGCGGGCATCGCGCGCGAAGTCGAAAAAGAGTATCCGTACGAAGTGTTGCAGTTGCGGCGCCTCGAAGGCGCGACGCGTAACATCGCGACGTCGATCGCGGAAGCGGCAACACGCTCGAGCGCAGAACTCAATCTGCCGTTCATTGTGACCGGCACGACAACGGGCAACGCCGCGCATCACATCTCGGCTTTCCGTCCGAAAGCGAATATTATCGCGCTCACCCCGGTTCCGGAAGTTGCGCGGCGTTTAGCGCTGCTCTGGGGCGTCGAATCGATTTTGATCGAGCGCTACTCTTCGATCGACGTCCTTCTGCACATCACCGAACAGCGGATGCTCGCTGAGGGACTTGTGTCGCACGGCGACTGCGTTGCATTTACGACCGGCATGCCTGTAGGCGCAGGCGGCACGAATCTTTTGAAGATTCACCAGATACCGTAGCCGATTGCTTCCTTGACCTTTGCAACATTGGGGCCTTCCACGGCGCCTTCATAAAATGAGAGGTCCTCGTCGATTCCCACCAGCCGCAAACACTGGCCGCCCGGAGCTTGAAAGTAAAGATGCGGGTCCGGAAGTTCGAGCTTTCTCACCAGCCCGGACTCAACGATCTTTCGCCGCATTTGCTCCACGTCGTCGGACTTGATTTCCAGCCAAACGGATCGAGCGCTTCGCAAAAACTCGCTCTCATCGGGCACGTCCCCATAGAGAAAGACGATATAGAAATCCTCTCCTAAACGAAGGAAGTCTCGCTCGGGATCTTCTTTGGTGATCTTGCCCCCGAGAACATCGCAGTAGAATTTGCGAATGCTTTCTCGATCTTGGTGCGGGACCAGAACCGAGGAATGGTTTCCGAAAATCACTTTTGCCACGATCGAACCTTTCTAGCGCAGGACGCTGTATCGTTTGGCGTACTCGTTCTTGAGTTGCGCGAACCGCTCCATAATCGGCGGAGGCTCGCAGCCGTCGGCGCACGCGCATAAGCGGTCTAGGAATGTGTGCCAACCAGCACCATGAAATGCGGCTTCCACCTCGGAGAGCCGTTCGTGCGTAAGTGTCAAACGGACACGATCGCCAACTTCGACAAGCTCCCATCGGACCACCGAATCCACAATCGGGCCACGTGAATGATCGATTTCGTTCCAGGTGTACTCCAGAAGGTGCGGCGGTTCGTATGCGGTGACGCGACCTTCTGCACCCATCTCGAAGCGAACAACACCTCCAACGCGATCGGCAACGATGCCGTCTGAAAACCATCGGGAAAGAAAGTTCGGATCCGTCAAAAAGGTCCAAACCCGCTCCACTGGTCCTGGTAGATCGCGCACGAGCCGGACCACATTCTGCTCGTCGATCGTTGCCATGTCGTTCATGTGTTGCTGTCCTTATCGTTCAGAGCGCGTTCGAGGGCGTCGAGATGCGTATCCCAGAAGGCGCGGTAGCGTGAAAGCCAAGCGTTAATTTCAACCAATCCCCGGCCGTCAATGGAGTACATCCGCCGCTGAGCGTCGCGCCGCACTCGCACCAGCCCGGCTTCCCGTAATGCACGCAAGTGCTGTGAGACGGCAGGCTGGGTGAGAGTAAATCGCTGAGCGATTTCCCCCGCCGACCGCTCGCCGCCGGCAAGTAACTCAATGATGCGGCGCCGCGTCGGATCGGCGAGGGCGGCAAAAGCCTCCATGCACCCATTATACAAGGTTTCACTTATATTCGTCAATACTTATATACGGCACGCGTGAAAAGAGGCCTCGAAAGCGTGCCGGCTTTAACTCGCCGGGCGTAAGGTAGAGCGCCGCTCCCGCGTCTGTTCGAGGAGCGTGCGTGCGTGCTGCAACGCGACGTCGTGCGCTTCGCCCGAGAGCATGCGTGCAAGTTCCGACGTACGTTGTTGCTCGTCGCCGATCTCTCGCAAGTCAATCGTTGTAGACGATTTGTTCTCGCGTTTTTCTAACACATAATGCGCGTCAGCCCACGACGCAATTTGTGCGAGATGCGTAACGCACAGCACTTGCGCGTCCGAGGCGAGACGCCCGAGCCGCATGCCTACCGCCGTTGCGGTAGCGCCGCCGATTCCTGCGTCGATTTCATCGAACACGAGCGCGGTACGTCCACGCGCGCCGGCAAGCACGACAACCAACGCAAGCAGAACGCGCGAAAGCTCGCCGCCCGATGCGACGCGCGCTAACGGTCGTTCGGCTTCGCCTTTATTTGCAGCAAAGACGAACTCGACGTTCTCGCCGCCGTTCGGTCCAATCTCTTTGAGAGATTCGAACTGTACGCCAAAGCGCGCAGAGGGCAACGCCAAGTCCTTGAGTTCGTCTTGAATCGCTTTGCGAAGCCGATCCGCCGCGCCGTGCCGCAATGACGAAAGGTGCTCGGAAACTTCTTCCAACTCGTCCGTCGCATCGGCGAGTTCGCGCTCGAGCTGCGCCTTACGCTCGTCCTTATTGCCGAAGAGATCCACAGTAGAACGAAACTCTGCCGCAGATTCCATCACCGCTTCAAGCGTTCCGCCGTATTTGCGCTTAAGTGAATCCAACGTATCCAGCCGCGCGTTGATCGCTTCCAGTTCGCCCGGGTCGAACTCCATTGAATCCAGCTCGCGTGCGACGCGCACGGAAAGTTCGTTTACTTCGCTTTGCAACGCGCTCGCCGACTGCGCCATGCTGTCGAAATCGGCGCCGATATCGCTCACATGCTCTAACGCGCCGGCAGCGGCCCCCAGCGCATCCGCAGCCGAACCTTCGTCTCCCGCAAGTGCGGTGTGCGCGGTACGCAATGCGGCCGCGACCTTTTCCGCGTTGTCGAGTACGCGCCGGCGCTGAGTCAGGCGTTCGTCTTCACCTTCTTCCGGCGCTGCTGCCTCGATTTCGTTGAGCGCAAACGTTGCAAACGTATATTGCTCCTGCGCGCGGCGCTCGTCGCGATCGAGCGATCGCAGCCGCTCGGCGATTTCGGAGCGCCGTTGGTACACCTCGGCGACGCGTGCGCGAACTTTAAGCGCGTCAGCACCCGCGAAACGATCCAATAACTCCACGTGATACGCGGGCGCAAGCAAACGTTGCGCCTCGTGCTGACCGACAATGTCGACGATATCTGCCGCCAACTCACGAACGAACCCGGCGGTCACCGGCCGTCCATTCAAACGCAACGCCGATTTACCCGCTTGCGTGAACTCGCGCGAAATCGTCGCGTCCTCGTCGGCATCGAGCTCGAAGCCGTTTTCCGCCAGCCGCTCGCGCAGCGCCGGGCCGGCATCGAATTCCAACGTTACGATCGCGCGCGAGCGATCGCGGCGGACGACGTCCGCACTCGCGCGTTCGCCCAGCACGAATGCAATCGCGCCCAATACCATAGTTTTGCCGGACCCCGTTTCACCGGTGAAGATCGTCGCGCCGTTGGCAAAGCGGATCTCCGCTTTCGGGATGAGCCCATAATCTTCGATTGTCAAACGGCGAAGCATGACTACGGCGCTTGACGGCCCTTGATGGAAACTCCCCACTGCAACTTACGCTCCAACCGTTCGAAGAAACGAAGCCGCGAGATGCGTGCGAAGCGCACCGGACGCGGATACTTCATAATCACGACGGAGGAGCCGGGATCAACATCGCTGACAACTTCACCGTCACATTCCAAATTTGCATGGGCCAATTCAGAGTCGCACCCGATGACGATGTGCGAGTTAGCCGGAACGATAATGGGGCGTGAAAACAGCGTGTGCGGCAACAGCGGAACGACGCCGAACGCGTCGACTTGCGGTGAGATGATGGAGCCGCCGGCCGACAAGAAATAGGCAGTGGAACCGGTAGGCGTTGCGATCAGCATGCCGTCGGCGGGAACGTGTGCGGCCTGCTCGTCGTTTAAGCAGAGAGCGAATGGCACGATGCGCGAGATGCCGCCTTTGCGCACGACCACGTCGTTGAGGGCGAAAAACTTTTTGCCGTTGTATTCGGCTTCCAACGCTATGCGTTCTTCGATAATCAACCCGCGCTCGAGCAGATCCGGCAATTCGTCGATGTGCTCGTCGTCTTCGTCGAACTCCGTAAGAAAGCCAAGGCGCCCCGTATTGATGCCGAGAATCGGAATGCCGTCATCGACCGCTAGCCGTGCAGCGCGAAGTAGCGTGCCGTCACCGCCGATCGTTACGAGCAGCGCTGCGTCGTCGAGAGGTGCACCGTTGGAAAGAGGCGCGACGCGATAACCCGCCTCTTCGAAAGAGCGGCCGACGCGGTGCGCGAGGACGCGCGAGTTCTCGCGGTTCTCATCCACGTACAGCGCGACGACGCGCTTTTTCATGGTAACCGTCACGTCGGCGTACCTTCGGCAACGACTTCGTCAATCTTCGCGTCGCCCACAGGGCGGCCGTCCCAACGGATTCGCATCAGAAATTCGCGATTTCCGGCGGGTCCGAGCAGTGGCGAGCCGGTAAGGTCGACGGCGGTCAGGCCGAGTTGCGTCATTGAATCGCGGACTTCACGCAGCACCGCCCGGTGCACCGCCGGATCGCGCACTACGCCGCCGCTGCCCAACCGTTCCCGGCCGGCTTCGAATTGGGGCTTGACGAGTGCAACGATGTCCCCGTGCAACGCAATAAACGTAACGGCGCGTGCGACGATTGTACGAAGCGAAATGAAGGACGTATCGATCACGATGAGATCGAATTGCTCGGTAAACGCATCTTCCGGTAAATGGCGAAAATTCGTTCGCTCCATCGCCGTTACGCGCGGATCGTTGCGCAGCCGCCAATCCAGCTGACCGTATCCAACGTCGATCGATGTAACGTGAGCCGCACCGCGTTGCAGTAAACAGTCCGTGAATCCGCCCGTGGATGCACCGATATCGAGCGCATGTTTTCCGGCCGCATTGATGCCGAAGGCTTCGAGCGCATGTTCCAGTTTCTCGCCGCCGCGGCTGACGAACCGCCGCGGCCGCTCCACTTCAATCTGCGCGTCGGGACGCACACCCGCGCCGGGCTTCGTAGCCGGCGCACCGTTCACTTTCACGCGGCCTTCCATGATCAGGCTGCGCGCTTGCGATCGCGTGATGCCGGTTCGTTCCGCTACGAGGTTATCGAGGCGCTCGAGCATGGTTTCGCTGTTGGATTCCCGGGACCGAAGCCCTACGCCGCCTGCCTGCTTGACGCTTCGCGGGACCGGCGCTTTATGCGTATGCTCGTTGAATCATGAATATGCCGCTTTTAACGCCGGCAATACAGATTCAAGATGCGGGAGACGACGTGCTCGTTCACGACCCCGTGCGCCATAAAGTCCACGTTTTGAATCAAACGGCCGGCGCCGTTCTTCGGGCGTGCGATGGAAAAACTCCAGTCCGTTCCGTCGCCGAGGGCTTCGATGTTTCGCGCGCCGATGAAATCGAACGCGACATCGTCAACGTCATACGGGAATTCGCGCAGCTCGGCCTCGTAGGTTCATAAAGCGCCCGTAGATCGAAGTCACCGCCGCTGCGCATAGACGCAAAACCGCGCGCATATACAGATGCAATTTTGGCGCGGGATCGCCGGCGAATGATGCAGAGAATACTGCCTTCACGCGTTCGTGCTGTGCCGCAAGCCACGCGTCGACGCACTCGGGCCGAGCGCGCAAACTCGCCGGCAAATCCTCGCGCACGAGCATCCAGTGAGCGTAACGCCGCGTACGCGCATCGCATGGCCAAGAAACGTTCGCCATTTGAGCGGCAAGCACAACGGCGGCATTGAGGGGAACGGCATACCGCTCCTCGCGTGAAAGTATTCCGCGAAAAGACGCCGTTTCATAGGCATCGAGCTGCAACAACTGCCGGCTCAACAGCGCGATCTCACGTAAGGCCGGCCGCTGTAAACAATGAACCGTCAGATGAAGCGTCGTGGCGACCGCATCGAGTACGCGGACTTCGCCAAGCGCAGACCGTTTCACCACGGTATGCATGCGGAGATCGTCCAACGCCACCGGCAAGTTGAGCGGATGCGGCGTCAACGCGCGATGCACTTCTACGGGTACGCCGGAGGACGGAATCAGGGGAGCTGCATGATGATGCCGATGGTAATCGAGGAGCGGATTGGGATCTTGCCGGTACCCTTCGCGCCGTAATGCATCGCAGGCGCGCTCGACGCTATCCGGGCTTACGAGCACGTCGATGTCGTGCGATGCGTACACTTCCGCCTCACGCATGCCGCATGCAATGCGCTGCGCGCCTTTTAGCAGCAGCGGTTCTAGAGCCGCGGATCGCATCGTTTCAAGCACGCGCTGCAATTGCTCGCACAAGCTGCTCATGCGTAAACGCGCAGACCAGCGATCTTTACGTAATTCCGCGCGCAGAAGCGTCGCGTGTTTATCGTTTGGAAAGTGCTCGAGAGCCGCGCACAGCGCCGCCGCGCAGCGATGGCCGCGCGAGATTGCCGCCAGATTCGACGCCGTCTCCCGGCGTATCGAGTCGAGCAACGCGTAGTCGTCGCCCCGAACGACGGCGCACATCACGTCGAAGAGACGGACGTACGCATGCATAGCGCCCCCCTTTGCCGGCCGAACACCGGCAATTCGAAGCTACCTACCGCTACGCGATCGTTCGACGGCTTGATGCACTAAAGAGCATGCGCCTTTCGACTCACGCCCAAAGGAACGTTAGAATGGAATCTCTTCGTCCGAAACGGGCGTGGCTGTCGAAGAAGCCTGTTCCATGGCGCGATCGATTTGCGATTGAGCGCTCTTGAGCAGCTCTTCGCATTCGGCTGCGAGCGCTTTGCCCTCTTTGAACAGCGCGACCGCGCGATCGAGCTCGACGTTGCCGCTCTCGAGTTCTTTGACAATCGCTTCAAGGCGCGCGATTTTCTGCTCGAACGCGCCCGGAGTTTGATCAGCCATCCAGTTCCTTTCGTTCGACTCGTGCGCCGAGCTTTCCGCGCTGCAATTGCGCTTCGATCAGCGCTCCCTCCGGAACATTCGCTGCGTCTCGTACGAGGCGCCCGTTCATCGTCACGATTGCGTATCCGCGATCGAGAGGAGCTTGCGGATTCACGCCGTCCAGTTTGGTGGAAAGCAAAGCAAACCGTTGCTTTACGGGCGCAAGTGCGTGTTGCCGCGCCTGAAGTAAACGCCGTTGAAATTGTGAGACGCGATCGCTGTTTGGCGAAAGCGCGTGACGCGCCAGCACTTCCAGACGCGAGCGCAAGCTCGTGATTTTTTCAGCACGCTGCGCGAGGCGGCGCTGCGGCGTCTGCGCGTTGATTGCGCGCTCCAGAAAATGCAGACTGCGTTCGCGCTCGCGCAACAGGTCGCGAATGGAGCGCGTCAGACGTGACGATGCCTCGTCGAACGCCTGCGCTCGTGTAACCAGAAGCGACTGTACGGTATGTTCGAGCGCCATCCGCGCGCGCTGCACTCGCAGCATGAAGCGTTTGCCGATTTCGCCGAAAAAGTGCGCGGCGTTGGAAGGCGTCTCGCACGTTTGGTCGGCGACAAAATCGCTGAGGTGAATATCTTGCGTATGGCCGACCGCCGAGATGACGGGATGCTTCGCACGTACGATTGCACGAACAACGGGCTCTTTATTGAACGGGAAAAGATCCTCGTACGATCCGCCGCCTCGAGTGAGCACGATAACGTCGACGTCGAGCTTCGAGGCTTTGTCTATCGCTTCGGCGATGTCGATCTCGGCCCCGTCGCCTTGAACGCGCGTTTCGACGCGCCGCACTTCTACGAACGGTGCTTCGCGCGCAATGGTCGTGAAAAAGTCCTCCACGCCTTTACCGCCCGGTGCCGACACCACAGCAATGCGCCGTGGAAATGAGGGCATCGCGCGCTTTCGCGCGGCATCGAACAAGCCTTCTCTGCGAAACTGTTCCTTAAGCGCTTCAAACTGCGCATAAAGCGCGCCGATACCAGTAAGTTCGACGCTTTTTACGACCAGCTCGTAATAGCTTTGCGGCGTAAATGCGGTGAAGTCGCCGCCGCAAATGATTTCGTCGCCATTCTTGAAAGGCGGCAGCTTCGAAGCCGCGTTGGCCCAAACGAGGCACCGCAAAACGTCGTTGTTCTCTTTGAGAGAGAAATACAGACGGCCGTTGCGTTCTCGCAGTTCCGTTACTTCGCCGCGGACGCGCAGACCGGCCAGCGTTTTGTTCCCTTCAATAATCCGCTTGATGTAATCGACGACGCGGCTGACGCCTTGCACCGGTTCGACCGCAGGCTGAACTTGCGGACGAGGGTTTGAAAACAGCGAGTCTTGCACGACGTTACCGCCGCTGCGGCTGAGCGGTCGCTGCGGGCGCCGGCGACTCCGGCGCGGGCGATTCAAGCGGTACGTAATTCGTGCCGTCACCAACGCTGTTCGGCGGTTGCGTCGGATCGACGGGCGGCGCGGTGGGCTCCGGCGAGAATGTCGGCGCGGGCGGCAGATCCGTAGTCTCGTTGCTCTTGCCCACGCCGAATCCGGCTTGTTTGAGTGGATGTGCGTCGCCGCACGGCGTCACCGGTTCGGTACCGGCCAAATAATATTCGTACTGACCATAAGAACGTCCGCACGATGCGACTTTCTTCACTTCGTCGCCCGGGAAAACGAAATCGTGCTTGGCAACGCCCTGCAGCGCGTCTTTCATAAACCGCGCCCAAATGCGCGCGGGAATATTGCCGCCATACGATTCATTCATCGGATGGTAGTTGTCGTTGCCGAGCCAAACTGCCGCGACCAAATCCGGCGTAAAACCGACGAACCACGCATCGCGGAAATCGGACGTCGTGCCCGTTTTGCCGGCCGCCGGGCGGCCGATGATCGCGTTGGGATAGCCCGTTCCGTGATTGATGACATCCTCCATCATCGTCGTCATGACGTACGCAGTGCCCGCGCTGACAACTTCCGTCTGCTCCGGAAACTGATTGTCGAGCACGGTGTTCCCGAGTGAGTCTTTCACGACGCGGAACGGTGACGGCGCGATGTGGATGCCTTGATTTGCGAGGGTTGCGTATCCGGTGGCTTGATCGAGCGGCGTGATAACCGACGTGCCCAGCGCGAGCGAGAGATTCGGCTCCAGCGGCGACGAGATGCCCATGCGATGCGCGTACTGAATGACGCGATCCACGCCGACCTGTTCGAGCAACTTCACCGCGACGATGTTGCGGCTTTGCGCCAGCGCGGTGCGCAGCGAGATCGCGCCCATGTAACTGTGGTCGTCGTCTTGCGGCGACCACGTGGTGCCGTCGCCCATCGGATAGCTGACGGGCGAATCGTCGATGATAGTTGTCGGCGGCATGCCGCTATCGATCGCCGCGGTGTAGACGTATACCTTAAAGGAAGAGCCGGGCTGGCGGTGCGCCTGCCACGCGCGGTTGAACTGGTTGTCGAGCGAAAAATGGGAACCGCCGATCATCGTGACGATTTCTCCGGTCGACGGACGTATCGCAACCAAAGCGGCTTGGCTCGCGCCGATGCCTTCTTCCTTGGCGGCCTTTACGCCCCAATCGATCGCTTCTTGCCCGATCTTCTCCATTCGCGGATCGACGGTCGTATAGACTTGCAACCCGCCTTCATATGCCGCTTGTTTTCCGAATTCGTGCTCGAGCTGGGCGACGACGTACGTTGTGAACCACGGCGCGCGGAAGCCTTGCAAACCCGGGGGACGTTCACCGGCAAGTTCAAGCGGCTGATTGTACGCGTCGTCCGCTTCCGAACGCGAAATGTATCCGCTTTGCACCATGCGATCGAGCACGTGACGTTGACGTTCGCGCGCGAGCGGTAAATTTACGTACGGTGAATAATCCGAAGGAGCCGCAACCAGGCCGGCGAGCAGCGCCGCTTGACCGACCGTCAGTTTCTCGACAGGCCGTCCGAAATACGTGTGTGCCGCCGCATCTACTCCGTACGCGCCCGAACCGAGATAAATGAGGTTCAAATAGCGCTCGAGGATTTCGTCCTTCGTGTAGTAACGCTCGATTTCAATTGCGAGCAGAGCTTCTTGCACCTTGCGCGAGATCGTTTGTTTGTCGGTCAGAAACAGACCGCGCGCAAGCTGCTGCGTAATTGTGGACGCACCCTGTTCGACGCGCTTGTGCGTGAGGTCGGCAACGCCGGCGCGCAGAATGCCGCCGAAATCGACGCCGTGATGGCGATAGAAATTGTGATCTTCGTTTGCGATGAACGCGTCGCGCACGCTTTCCGGGATGCGCGCGATCGGCACCCAGATGCGGTTTTCTTTATAGAGCGTTGCAAGCAGCGAGCCGTCGCGCGCGTAAATGCGCGTGGAGCGGGCCGGCTGATAATCCGCCATCCGGCTGATGTCGGGCAAATTGCGCGAGTACGCGGCAACAATGCCCGCAATCGAACCCGCCGCGAATAGCACGACGAGCAGCAGCGTGACCGCGAGAATGCGCAACGCTCTAGGCATGACCGTTTGCCTTCGTGAGCGCAGAGAGCACGCCATTTACGAAGCGTCCCGAGTCTTCGGTCGAGAACCGCTTCGCGAGTTCAACGGCCTCATTGATAATCACCGGCTGCGGCGTTTCCGGATGGTGGCGCAGTTCGAACGTTCCCATGCGTAACAACAAACGATCGATGGTCGGCAATCGTTCGATCGTCCAGCCCTCGAGAAGCGGCTTGATGACTTCATCGCTCTCCTCGACGTGCTCCAGCGTGCCCAAAACCAAGTCCTTAACGAAGAGCCGGTGCGCGCTCTCGCTGAACGTTGCGAGATATTCATCCAAGACTTCGGAGGGATCGCGGTGGCCGATTTCCACGGAAAATAGCGCTTGAAGCGCGAGTTCGCGGGCCATACGGCGGGAAGGCACGGTGACGATCACTCCTAGGCGACGGAAGCGGTCTGCATGAGATTGGGCAGAAAGTCGATCGCGTATTTACCGCTGCGGAATTGCTCGGTGCCCAAAATCTCCAAGCACTGATCGATGGTCGTATTGACGCCTTCGATAACGGTTTCCGCAAGCGCGCGTTCCATGCGCGCGATAGCCGCGTCGCGGCTTTCTCCCCACGCAACGATTTTCGCAATCATCGAATCGTAAAACGGCGGAACGGTGGCACCCGAGTACACGTGCGTGTCCACGCGGATGCCGGGTCCACCGGGAAAGACAACGTTCGTGAGGAGGCCCGCCGCAGGCGCGAAATTGTTGCGCGGATCCTCCGCGTTGATACGGCACTCGATAGCATGGCCGGTGGCTTTGAGATCCGCTTGCGAATAGCCGAGTTTTTCACCTGCGGCGATACGAATCTGCTCTTTGACGAGATCGATGTTGTACACCATCTCGGTCACGGGGTGCTCAACCTGAATACGCGTATTCATCTCCATGAAATACACTTGATCGCCGCTCACCAAAAACTCGAGCGTGCCTGCATTGCTAAACTGGACCGCCCGAGCGGCACGTGCGGCCATGTCGAGCAGCGCTTGCCGCGCTTTTTGCGGGAGATTCGGTGCGGGCGCTTCTTCGATCAACTTCTGATGCGAGGGCTTTTGCACCGAGCAATCGCGCTCGCCCAATTGCACGACGTTGCCGTAGTTGTCGGCCAAAATCTGCACTTCGATGTGCCGCGGCTTTAGAATGAGCTTTTCCATGTACACGCGACCGTCTTTGAAGCTTGCTTCGGCCTCTGCGGTTGCCGATGCGTACGCGCGCTCCAAATCCTCAGGCGCGTGCACGGCGCGCATGCCTTTTCCGCCGCCGCCTGCCGTCGCTTTCAAAAGGACGGGATAACCCATGCGCTGCGCTTCGGCTCGCGCTTCATCGACGGAGGCAAGGATGTCCGTCCCGGGTGTGGTTGCGACGCCCGCTTCTTTCATGACGCGCTTTGCCGTCGCTTTGTCGCCCATTGCGGCGATCACCGAAGGGCTCGGACCGATAAACGTCAATCCGTGATCCGCGCAAATCTCCGCGAAGCGCGCGTTCTCCGCCAAAAATCCATAACCCGGATGCACGGCGTCGCAACCCGTGATGAGCGCCGTCGAGATGATATTCGGGATGCTCAAATACGACCGCGGCACCGGCCCGGGACCGACGCAAAACGCTTCGTCAGCATGTCGCACGTGCAACGAATTGCGATCCGCTTCCGAAAAAATTGCAACAGTGCGCACGCCGAGCTCGCGGCATGCGCGATTAATTCGCAGCGCGATCTCACCTCGGTTTGCTATGAGTACTTTTTTAAGCACTAGCCTCTATCAATCTCAAACAAAACCTGGCCGTATTCGACGGGTTGACCCTCTTTAACGCGTAACGTTGCGACGCGGCCGGCCCCGAGCGAGCGCACCGGATTACGAATGCCAAGCGCTTCGACGTACGCGAGTTCCCGATCGCCCTCCAGGACGTCGCCCTCGTTCACCGATGGTCGCGTCAAATGAAAGATGCCGACGAGATCGGCTTTTATCGTCTCCAAATGAACGGCAGGCGAGGGTGCCTGTCCTACCGCGCCGTCGACGTGTTCTTCAGTGCTGATAGCAGCGGCGAAGTGACGGCGCAGTTCGATCGCGTCCTCGTTCGGTTCTTCGATACGCAGCTTCACCAAATCGGTCTCCAGGAATGCTTGCACCAGCGCGCGCACACGCGTCACCAGCGGCGCGGAAGAACCGCTCGCTTGCTCTTCGTCCTCAGACATGAGCGCTACCGATTCGCGCTCGCCGGGCGGGAGACCCGCGAGGGCCGCGGCGTGGGCGGGATCCACCTCAGCGAGCGGCACCAGTGCAAAGCCGCGTTGGTGCAGCCGCGGATGCGGAACGACGAGGTCCGGCTCGTCGATACGCTCTTCACCATATGTCAAGATATCCAGGTCGATGAGGCGCGGTCCCCATCGCTCGCCCGGGACGCGGCCCATCTTGCTTTCCAAGGCCTTGAGCGCATCGAGCAAGGCACCCGGTCCGAGTGAGGTCTCAACAATGGCGACCGCATTGCAGAAATCCGGTTGATCCGTTTTCCCCCACGGCTTGGTTTTATAGAGATGCGATCGCGCGACGACGTCACCAAGTTGTCCGAGCGCATCGAATGCGGCGCGGACGTTCGCCGGAGCGTCACCGAGATTCGATCCGATGCCGATTGCAACGCGCGTCATCGCTGCGGAAATGCTGCGCGATAGCGCGGATTTTCGCGCCGCAGCCGCACGCTCGGCGTCGCGCCGTCAAGCAGCGCGGGTTTCGCAATCGATACCTCTGCACGAGCAACACGAGCATCGGCAAATATCGCGCGCAAAATCTCGCCGGCAAGCCGCTCCAATAACGCGAATGACGTCGACTGCACGATGCTCATAACGCGCTGATGCAGTTCGTCGTAGTTTAAGGTGTCGCCCAGTTCGTCGCTATGCTCCGCCGCCGCCAAATCCAACTCCGCCGTGATTTCAACATCGAACGGCTGCTCGCGATCGCGCTCGCCCGGATTGGCGCCGTGCTTCCCGTACGCGCGAATGCCGCGCAACGCGATCACGTCCATGACGGCGGTCTCCATCCTCGCACGATTGCGTCCGCCACACTTACTACATCGCGCGCCTCCGCAACATCGTGCACGCGCACGATATCGATGCCGGCGGCAACTGCCAGCGCCGTCGTTGCAGCGGTTCCGAAGACACGTTCCGACGGGTTTTTGCCGGTGAGTTTTCCTATCGTAGATTTGCGCGATGCGCCGAGCAGTGTCGGAAACCCAAGCTTCGGTAAGCGCGCTAAGTCGTGCAGCACTTGCAGATTGTGCTCCGGTGTTTTTCCGAAACCAATGCCGGGATCCAGAATGACGTTCTGCGGCGGAATACCGGCGCGCACCGCACGCTGTGCTGCAGCATCCAAGAAACAAAGCACGTCGTCCATCACCGGACGATCGTACTCGGCCCGTTCTTTGTTGTGCATGATAATGACCGGAACACCCGCAGCGGCAGCTGCGTCCAGCAGATCGTCGGGCAACCCCCAAATGCAGTTCAGGATATCGGCGCCCGCTTCATGTGCGGCGCGAAACACATCGGCTTTATATGTGTCGGCAGAGATCACCGCATCGGGAAGACGCTCCCGTACGCCGCGAATGACCGGTAGCAGTCGCGCGATCTCGGTTTGCGCATCGAGCGCGACGTGACCGGGGCGAGTGGATTCCGCACCGATATCGAGAAAATCACTGGAACGATCGTACTGCGCGATTGCATGACGCACCGCCGCCTGCGCGTCCAGAATTCCGTCGCCCGAAAACGAATCCGGCGTCACGTTGACGATGCCCATGACGTACGTTCGTACGCCCCAAATGAAGCGCTTAGTGCGCTTGACTTGCAACGACGTGCTCCATCCACCAGTCGCGCAGCTCGGCAACGACGAACGTCGAGCCGGTCACCACGATGATGTCATCCGCGGAAGCATTGCGCCGCGCAATGTTGAGCGCTTCAATCGGATCGGCAAGCGCGCGTCCCCAGACGCCGAGGGAGTCGGCGATGCTCGCCAGCCGCTGCGGTTTCGTCGCAGTCCGGCCATGCGTGCTGAATGAAGTAAAAATAAAGCTCGCCGGCATATCGAGGAACGCGCGCAAAATCTCCTGCGAATCTTTGCTTTCGCCGACGGCGATGACGAACGTAAAGCGTCGATCGGGAAACGCCTGCTTCAGTGATGCCGCCAAATGCGCGGCCTTATCGGGATTGTGCGCGACGTCGAAGACGACACCCGGATGTGAAGGAAAGTACTCCATGCGACCGGCCAAGTGCAGTTGCGAAAAACCGCGTTCGATCGCTTCTTTTGACGGACGCAGCGAATCGTCGAGCTGCTCTAGCGCGAGGATGGCCGTTGCCGCGTTGGTTTGCTGGAACTCTCCGAGAACCGGCAGAGAAACCTGATACCGGTCGCGCGGAGTTACCACGGTGAATTCCTGGCTGAACGGACGCTCCGGCCCTCGCTCGATCCGCGTCAGGTCTAAAACGTGAATGAACGGCGCGCCCGCTTCTTTGCAAGCCGCCTCGATTACGGCGCGCGGTCCTGCGTCTGCAACGGCACTGACAAGGGGCACACCCGGTTTTGCAATACCGGCTTTATCGGCCGCGATCTCTTCCAGTGTCTCGCCCAAGATGTCGGTGTGATCGAGCCCCACGTTCGTGATCACGCTTACACGCGGGCGAATGACATTCGTTCCGTCGAGCTTTCCGCCCACACCGACTTCAATAACCGCGATATCGACGTTTTCGCGGGCGAAATGCAGAAATGCCAGTGCGAGCAACGTTTCATAATACGAAGGCCGCGAATACTCTTCGACAACTGAGTCGATCGCCGGCATCATCTCCGTTAGCAGCTCGGCGAAGCGCTCTTCGGTGACATTGGCTCCGTCGATACGCGCGCGCTCCACCATCGAGCGCAAATGCGGCTTCGTATGTAAGCCGGTACGTTTTCCGAACGCGGTCAATGCACCGGCAATCATTGTGCTCGTCGAACCTTTGCCGCTGGTTCCACCGACGTGCACGGTGGGATACGCATCTTGCGGATCGCCGAGCTCGCGCAAAAACGCTCGCATCCGATCGAGACGGTACGGCTCTCTGCGAGAGGTCGTTTCATTGACGGTCCCGAGCAGATACGCTTGCGCTTGCGAAAAATTCATCGGTGATCGACCACGTCGTGAGTCAGCAATTCCATCGCGTGCGGGAGCACGGGAAGCACCACGTCAAGAGACTCTGCAACCGCTTTCGGACTACCGGGCAGGTTTATGATAAGCGTGCGATGCCGCACGCCTGCAATGGCACGCGACAACATAGCGGTTTTTACGATTGGAACGGAGGCGGCCCGAATCGCTTCACCGATTCCCGGAACTTCGTAGTCCAATATTGCCGCGGTCGCTTGGGGCGTGCGATCGCGAAGACCGAGCCCAGTTCCACCGCTCGTCACGATCAACGATGCAGCACCTGTGTCGCACAAATCGATGAGCTCCGCTTGCAGCGCGCCGGCGTCGTCCGGCAGTACGACTTCCCGTATGATGGTGAACGACGGCTCCAACCGCTCGCGCATGAGCGGAATGCAAGCGTCGGTTCGCGAGCCTTCCGCAGCGCGGTCGGAAAGAACGATCAACGCCGCATTATGCATGGTACTCACCGCTCTTTCCGCCAGTCTTCTCCAGTAGCCGCACCGATTCGATCACGATACCTTTGCTCACCGCCTTGGCCATATCGTATATCGTAAGCGCGCTTACTGACGCGGCGACCATCGCTTCCATCTCGACACCGGTCTGCGCAACCGTACGCGCGGAAGTATCGATAACCAGCACGTCCCCATCCCATGAAAACGTCACGTCAACTTTCGCGAGCGGAATACCGTGCGCTAGCGGAATGAGCGCCGGCGTCTGTTTTGCGGCAAGGATACCGGCGATCTGCGCCGCGGCGAAAGCATCGCCTTTAGCTAGCGTCGCATCGCGTAACGCCGCCGCAGCTTGCGGACCTAAACGCACGCGAGCCTGCGCGCGCGCAGTGCGGGCCGTTGCCGATTTGCCGGAAACGTCCACCATGAAAATGCTGCCGTCGTCGGCGATATGTGAGGGTTTCTGCACGGTGATAGAAAAACGAGCGAAAGAATGTCCTTGACGGAAGGTACAGGCGCCAATTCGAGCCCGGGGTCCATGGCCCTCGGTGAGCTACTGATGTTCTTCGGCAGCGTTGCGGATTTTGCCGCCGGCGCATCCGCCGAGGACGGCGAACGCATAGCGTCCTTGGCCGACGGCATGGCGCGCCAAGCCGGTCTGGCGCAAGAAGAGTGCGACGCGCTGTATTTTGCAGCGCGTTTGCGTAACGCCGGTGCGCTTGGAAATCCAGCTTTTGCAAAAGGGGAGCCGCTCCCGGAACGCACGCTTACAATGGCGCGGTGGGACGTACCGGCCGACGGCGCGCGCATATGCGAGCAGATCGCAGCGTTGCCCGCAGAGACAGCCGAGGTCGTCCGATGGCAAGCGGAGTGCTGGGATGGAACGGGGTTTCCCGATCAACTGCGATGGGCCGGGATTCCGAAAACCGCTCAGTTGCTGCACATCGCGCAAGCATTTGTTGAAATCGCGGACCCTGACGAAGCACTGAGCGCAATTACCGCTGAAAGCGGACGGACTTATGCGCCCGAACAAGCGCGCACGTTCACCATGTGGTTCCATATGCACGGCGGTGAAATCGAACTTGCGGCGCTGCCCCATGCGGCACTCGCCGCCGGCAAGACGACGCCCGACTCAATTCTTGCACTCGTAGCCCAACGTATCGACGCCCATAATGGTACGCCGGGACGCGCGCACCGCATCGCTGCGCTCGTCCAAGATATCGGACGCATCTGCGATATGGCAGAACCGGAATTGCGCGCCGCGACGTATGCTGCACTGCTGTTTGCTGCCGGCGAGCTGCGCTCTGAAGAATTGGAGGCCTCGCAGTTCGATCCGTTGTCGCGTCTGGGTTTGGAGCGGCGCGCGGCCAGTGCCGCCGCAGCTGCTTCGTTGATCGAAACGTGCCGGTTTTTGAAGGACGTCGTTCCGATCGTTCGCGCGCGTGCGGAATGGTACGACGGAACGGGGGCGCCGAATGCGCTACGTCATGAGAGCATTCCAAAGGGCGCGCGCATCCTTGCCGCTGCGATTGCCTATGATGCTCTCGATGAAGCATATCGCAGCCGCATTACCGAGGATCGCGTAGCGCCGATCACCCGTATGGGAGCGGTGGCGGGCACGCAATTCGATCCCGATACGATTCGCGCATTAAGTGAAGTCGTGAAAACGCACGCATGATCGAGCTGAGCGAACGCACGCGCCGCATCTCGCCGTCGCGTCTCGAAGAACTGCTCAAGCGGTACGGCTGCAGCAGCGTGGTCGATCCGTTTATGGGCATTCCGACGCACTTAAATTATCTAAAGCGTCATGGCTTTGCCGTGCACGGCGGCGATTTAGTCGACTGGTTCGTACGCACCGGCGAAGGTCTGGTCGTCAACGACTTCACGATTCTGCGCGACAACGAGGTCGCGGAAATCGTGGAAATGCTTCCCGGCCGGATCTATTCCGTCGATCTGTTCCGTGCCTGGGAGGGCGTGTTCTTCAGCGAAGAGCAGTGCATCTATCTCGGCGTGTGGCACGATAACGTGCACAATCTGCGCAGCGACGGTCAAACCGGTCTTGCCGTGCTCGGCCTTTGGAACGTACTCTGCTATTGGCTGCAAAAGGCGCACTATCCCGACGACATGCAAGACATTCCGCCCAGCGAGTTGGCCTGGAGTTATATCCGCAAAATGGAGCAGTGGGTCGCAACCAATTTACGGCGCAACACCGTAACGCGATCGGACGTGCTGGACACGATTGCGGCACATCAAGCCGACGCACTGTTCATCTCGCCGCCGGCTCGCAACTCGTTCCGGAGCGCCGACGCACGCATCTGGATGTGGGAAGCGTGGTGGCAGGGCAATCCGTATTACAACATCGAGCACGCTTACCGCGATTCGCTTTTCGGTCAGCGCAGCGCGGACGAACAGGGCTACGCGCGCGCCATGGCGAGCGTACTTTCCGCCGCAGCGGACTATCCCGTCGTTATATTGCAAACAACCGAACAGCGATTACGAGAGTTCGAACCGCACATGCGCAATGCGCGGCGCAACGTCGAGATAGTTGCGCCGCACTCGCACGAGGTATACCTCATCGGTCGTTAGACCGAACGTTGCGCGATCTAGTGAATTGGCGCGTTCGGGATCGTCTTCGTATCCGGAATGATGATTAACGCACCGCCGTCACTCTCGAATATTCTCAGCTGGGCGCCGGGCCGAGGCGGCAGTGCGACCGGACCCAGGCCCGGCGGTTGCGCGGGACCGGGTCCAAATCCGGGCGGCGTTGAGACGAGCGTGATCGATGCGGTTTTACCCGATTCAAAGCGAACGCCGATGTTTTGTGCATTCACCGACGTCACAGTTGCCGTTCCAAGATCGCGCGATTGGCGAATGTCGTTCGCCGTGATGGGCCGTCCCATTGTCAACGTAGACGACTGAATCATTCGCGACTGAATCGGCGATGGGCCCGATTCCAAAGAACGCGTACTGAGAGTGCTGCGAACGGGCGCGGTTGGTGCAGCATTGGCCGGCAGGGTGAAAGCGAGGGACGCCGCGCTTAAAACACCCATCGCCAGCACTGGCGATAATTTCATGAACTTTCTCCGTTTTTTTGACTGGTTTGTATTTTTGGTCTGACTAGACGGAGAATGTTATATCGCCGCTATCCGGGACGCGCCCGAATCTACATGCGGCTTCTTCTAAGAAATGCTTTACGCGTTGCTCGTCGTCCCAGTGGACATGCGCGCCCACAGGAAGCACAGAACGCCAATCACGGCGTAGAGAATCGTGTGCTTGGTGTGGCGCTGTCCGTCGAATCCAAGCGCGTGCGAGAAGTGCAGAACTCCGGTCGCAGTGGCGATCGCGGCAAGGATGAAGATGACACCCAAAACAACGGCGAGGACTTTCATCGAATAACTCCCATTCGTGCAAGTGCAAAACAGATTGCGCCAAAAATGAGACAGTACCAGCCGAACGGGCGCAGATCGTTCTTTTCAAAATAGCGTACGAGAAATGCGACGGACGCGTATGCTGCGATGCCGGCGACAATTCCGCCGATCACTGCTTGGACAAGCACCACATGAGCTCCCGGCGCGGTAAGATCGCTGATCTCTAATAGACCTGCGGCCAAGATTACCGGAGTAGCAAGCAAGAACGAATAGTTTGCTGCATCTTCGTGATTCAAATCGAACAGTAGGCCTGCAACCATTGAGGCGCCGGATCGCGAAATGCCCGGGAATAGTGCAAGGGCTTGACCGAAGCCCACACCGGCGGCTTCGAACCAGCTCAAACTCGAGATCGGTTTGTCAGGACGATGAAATTGTGCCTTTTGCCTGCGCCGCAGAAATTCACCGAAAAACATGATGAACGCGTTGATGATCAGGAACATCGCCGCAGTCTGCGCGCTTCCGAAAAACTGCCGGACCGGATCTTTCAAAATCACGCCGAGCAACCCAACGGGTATCGTGCCGACGATCAGCAGCCATCCAAGACGCTCGTCCGGATCGGCACTGAGTCTGCCGCGGACAATGCTCTGGAACAGCGCTCGTACGATGCGCACCCACGTCTTGCGGTAGAAAATCACAAGCGCAACCGCGGTGCCTAAATGCAGCACCGTGACAAACGCGAGAAAGGTCGGATCCGAGCGGTTAATATTATGCCACTGCAGCACCGCTGGTATTAAAATTGTCTGGCCGAGGCTACTGACGGGGAACAGTTCGCTCACGCCTTGCAGCAGCGCGAGCGCGATGGCTTGGGCAAAAGTCACGCAGCCGAGGATACGGCGTTGGGAGGATTGCTCCTGGCCATAGCCAAGGCGCCGTCGTGGATCAAGATTCGGAGTTCGGAGACCACCGCGAGTTCCAGCGCGTCGACGACACGCTGCTCGTGTCGTACAGCATCTCCGACGAATTCGCGCCTGAATTTACCGAGACGTACGACATCGCTCTCGGCGGCATGGCGATGATCACCAACGCCGAACTCGCGAAAGATGCACCGATCTCGGTGCAACTCGAACTCCGCGGCGACGCGCGGCCAATGATTCACCTCAAAGGGATGGTGCGCTGGTCGCACTTCGATCCTATGCTGGAGCGGTACCGCACCGGTGTTGCTTTTGTCGATGTCGACGAGAACACCCAGCGCGACCTCACTCGCTACATCGATACTTTGCGCTTACTGCGCGACATGGGCGTTCTGTAGGCGCTGAAGCGGAACATCCCGCCCCGAAGACACTCAAAAACCGCCATCCGTGGCGGTTTTCTGTTTCTCCGCTTTTTCGCGAGACAAGTAAGGAAACAACATCCATGTTGGCGCGAAAAAGTCGGAGACTTCGCGGCGCGACGTCCCGCTCCAGCGCTAACAATCCAGCCGCATCTCGGCCGCTAAGCGAAAAGCATCGATATAGCTCGCTCGGATTGAAGACGTGGGCGTTACCACGCGACGAACTTCACGGTAAAGGTGTAAGTGCTGGCCACGGCCGTGCAGTTCACGTATT
>CAZHGH010000025.1:0-8573 GCA_964531205.1 uncultured bacterium | reverse complement strand
ACGAACTTCACGGTAAAGGTGTAAGTGCTGGCCACGGCCGTGCAGTTCACGTATTTTGGTGTGTAGGTGGCGGAGCGGGCCATTTGCACCGCGACGTTGTCGAGCCCGGTGTTGCCCGTGGATTGCGCGACCGCGGTGTTTGTGACGCGGCCTTGCGGATCGAGCGATACTTGAATCGCCGCGGTGCCGCTGATCTTCGCGGCGCGCACTTCGGGTGGAATTTCGCCCACATCGGGCGTTGCGCTGACCGATGGGTCCGTTGTGTTGTGCACGCATGAACTTGCCGTCGCCGTCGCGACGGGAGTTGGCGGTGGCGTTGCGACTCGAGGCGCGGGCGTATGCGTGGTGACGCCCGGGCCGGCGACGTGCAGGGACGGCGGCCCTTTCGAGGTTTTTGCGATCGTACGAGGTGGTGCGACGGATGCGCGCACAACCGGCGTCGCGACAGGTGTCGGCGGCGGGGATGGCGGCGGGGTGTGCGGCTTGATGCGCGCGACGCTAATAATCCGCACCTTCGCGATTTGCGTCTCCTCGTGCGGACGCAGCAACACGGGCCAGCGGATGTAGCCGGCGATGAAGAGATGCAGGATCAGCGAGATCGCAAATGCAGCGAGCAGGATCTTGCGTGCGCGCGCAGCGGTCATGGCGCAAGCCCTTCACAAACAACGAAGACGCTCCCTTTCAGGAGCGTCTTCGTTTCCAGTTGCATCGGTATGATGCGTTAGCTGTTCGGATCGAACGTTACCCGGAAGAGGTAATCGCCGACTACCGGTTCGCAATTCACGATCTTCGGAGCGTACGTCGATTGACGTGCCGCTGCGAGAGCCGCTTGATCCAGCGCCATGTTTCCTGCGCTCTGCGAAATCGTAGCATTCTGCAAGGAGCCGCTGGGGCCAATCGTTACTTTGACCGCAACCTGAACCTCACCTAAGCCCTGCTCGCGCGCGCTGTCCGGATACTCCGGCTGCGCTTGCTGCACGACGGTCGCATCTTGATACGGCGTCTTGCATGCAGGCTTCGGCGTGCCCGGAGGTGCCGTTGATACCGGCGCCGGCGGTGCGGTACCGGTTGCGCCCGGAACACCACTCTCCGATCCGCTCTTCGGCGCAACGTACTTGCTCTCGGTCGACGTCGTCGACGAGTTGTTGCTCGTCGTCTTCGGAACGTTGACCTTAAGCGGCTTCGGTTGCGGCGCTTGCTGATGCGGCGGCGGCGTCGATTTCGGCGGCGGCGTCGGCGGCGGCGGCGTCGGCGTCGGCGGCGGCGGAGTCGGAACCTTTACGATGATCTTCTTGGTAACCGACACCTTCTCGACTTCTTGCGTTTCGTGATGCTGATTCAACCGCGGGAACAGCGGCATGACGAAAGCGTGAATAAGAATCGAGATGACAAACGCATATCCGATGAAGCTGCGGACCCGTTCGCCCGTAGTAATGAACGGGGAGTTATCTTTGTTTGCCATCGTTTAGGTTTTGCTTCCCTCGATTTTATTAGCAAGTCCGAACTGGGTGAGGTCGACGGACTTCGCCGCATCCATCACTTGCAAAATCGTGCCGTAGTCAGCTTTCGGGCTGGCCTTGATGATCACGCTCTTGAAGCGATGCTCGGTATTGTTCTGCAAATCCTGAAACGCAGCTTTTGCCTGCTGAATGCTTACGGTGTTGGAGCCGATCTGGATGTTGTTCTTATCGTCTATGATGACGACAATCTGCGACGGCGTAACCTTGTCGCGGTTCTTTGCCAGAGGAAGCGGCGGCTCTTTGGTAACCGATGCAAGAATGATGAAGATAATCAGGAGGACCAACAACACGTCCGTGAACGGCGTGATGTTGATGGTCGACATGACTTCTTCTTCGCCTTGACCTGTTGAAACGGCCACGGATTACTTCAAACCTCCACTTATGAAGTGACGAACCCGACATCTTCGAGGCCCGCAATCTTTGCTGCGTCGAGGATCCGGATGATGATACCGTACGGCGCCTTGGCGTCAGCGGTGATAGATACGTGCTTATCGCCGCGCTTTTGGCGCTCGATCAGCATTTGGTTGTAGATTCCCGCCTCATCGGTCTTCGTGCCATCCACGAAGATGACGCCCTTGTTGTTGACTATTACTTCGATGTCGTTATGTTTGGGTGGAGTCGCCGTCTGGTTATTGTTATTGTTGGGCAGCTCTTTTTCAAATCCAGGCGGCGTTACGAGCGCTGCCAAGATCATGAAGATGATGAGCAAAACAAGCAGCACGTCGGTGAACGGCGTGATGTTGATCTCCGCCATTACTTCCTCGTCTTGCTTTGCTGACAAAAGCGACACGGATGTCTCCTAAGTCCCGACTACTTGACCGGTTGGTACAGGTCGGTCGGAATCGGTGCGCCCGTGTTGTGGAAGTGCAGCATTTCGGCCATTTGGTTTGCCGCGACGATCATCTCTTGGTTGTACGCCTTGATGCGCGTCTTGAAGTAGTTGAAGAACACAACCGCGATGACGGCGATGATAAGACCGGTTGCCGTCGTGATAAGGGCTTCGGAAACGCCTGCAGCGACGACGGCCGGCGTCGAGTTGCCCTTCAGCGCGATGTCTTGGAACGCGCGGATGATACCGAGAACGGTACCGAACAGACCAACGAACGGAGCGATAACTGCGATCGTACCGATGATGCCCAGATTACGCTCGAGGGCGTTGAGATGCTCCATCAGTGCGATTGAGAGCGCGTCCGTAATATCGGCGCGATTCTTCTCACCGCGTTGGAGACCGAACTCGAGGATGCGCGGAAGCATTCCACGCTGACCGCGGCAAACTTTGATGGCGCCGTCGATGTCGTCAGCGGCAATCTTCTGACCGATTGTACGCAGCAGGCCCTTCGTATCGCCGTGTTGCGACGCGAAGAACACCAGACGTTCTATCACGACGGCAAGTCCGACAATTGAGAGCGCCAGGAGCAGCCACATATCCCAGCCGCCCGAATTCATTAATGCCCAAAAACCAGCAAACACTATTTTCGACCCCTCCCGTTTTACGGGAACATGTTATTGTGCGCTAAGACAGTAGAAAAGAATCGGGGTGACCCCCGGTTCTGCGAGGCCGACCCTATTGGCCCGGCCCCCCAGAAAGTCCTCGTTCTCTGTAAAGTAGCCTACCCGCAAAGGTTACTTAATGTTCTGTTTCATAAAGTTCTCGATGTTCAGTGACAGCGAGAAGTTACCAGCCGCTTGCGCTGCGGCTTTAGCCTTGTTCAGCGTATCAACGGCCTGCGTCTTTAGTCCCGCGTTACTGCTTCCGCCCTGCACGTACTGTCCGTAGAGCGCGATGCCCTCGGAAAAAAGCGCAAGTGGATCGTTAGGCGAGATTGCGAGCGCCTTGTCGGCGTCCGCTTTCATTTTGGTGTAGTCGGGTTTATCTAGTCTGCTTTGTTCCAACGCCGCCGCCGCATACGCTGTGACGGCTACCTTCGGCCCGCCAACTTGAGCAGCTTTCTCGTAAGCGGCTATAGCCACGTCGTGCTTCCCGGCTTTCGACGCGTCGTTGCCTTGGCTCATGTACTGGTTGCCCATGACGATTGCCGCGGCGTCGCTGTTCGGATCGAGTTTTTTGATCTCGTCCGCAGTAGCTTGCGCGTTCGCTGTGTCACCGGCTTTGGTGTACGCCTGTAGCAGTGCCGAATCGATCGCTACGCGCGTTTTTGCATCCGTCTTGGGATCCGCGAATGCAAGGTCGCGCGATTTCTTCAGATCGGTGACGGCAGCTTGCGCATCGCCGGCGTTGAGTTCGGCGACGCCGAGCGAGTAATACGCGCCGCCGTTTGGAGACATTGCTACGGCTTTCTTACCATAGGCAACGGCTTGCTGAGGATTGCTCTGCGAAAGTTTCCCTGCAGCGAGCGAATACGATTGTGCGGCGACTTTTGAGAATTCTTTGCTGATGTTCGGCACCTTATCGAATGCCGCCGCGGCATCAGCGTAATTGCTCAAGAAGTAGTTTGCTGCGCCCAGTTCGGAATTGAGTGTGGGGTCGTTCGGCTTTGAAGCGAGGGCAGTTTGGGCTTGGGCGCGCGCCTGTTCGTACTTGCCGGAGCGAATCAATGTGTCGATCGAACCTGCTCTACCGCTCATTCCAGCGGCACCGTTCGATGCCACCGATTTGCCCTTGAACTTCAGCGTGAAGTCGTAGAACGCGGTGACGGGAGCTTTCCCGCGATGTGCCGGCCGGTATGACGAGTGATTGGCAATATCCATCGCCGCCGCGTTATCACCTGAGTTTGATGATTTGATTACTCGGATCGCTTTTGCGCTTCCATTGGCGTTGACTTGTACTTGCACGATCACCGTGCCCGACCCGGCAATTGGTTGCGAAGTCGAACCTTGATGCGTCAGCTTGGCGGGCGTGTATTCACTCGCATACTGGGCCGATGCCGGTAATGCGAACGTCGCGACTGCGGCGAGCGTCGTTGCTGCCGCTGCCACGCGAGAAATGCGACTCATGCGTCTCTTCCTATCTCGTTGAAGCAGTCGTAAATGAAGGCGGATTCAGGCGCCTACCTATGTACCGAAGATAAACGTAACTCAAACGGCTTTCGTCGGCACCCTTAGGACCCAGACGGGCGGGCGCGAGCCACAGAACGGTTTTTTATAGAACAGCGGTCCCCTGCTAAGCAGGTTAAGCGGCGAGCGTAGCCGCGGGAATCCTTCGTCCTAGCGCACGTGCTACGACGTCCACTTGCGCCATTAAACCTTCGAACTGCTCGAATGTAAGCGACTGCGGCCCATCCGACGCCGCTGACGGCGGATCGGGGTGCACCTCGACGAGCAAACCGTCCGCACCCGCAGCGACCCCCGCGAGCGCCATCGGTCCGACGAGCTTCGCGAGGCCGGTTCCATGCGACGGATCGACGATCACCGGCAAATGTGTGAGTGAATGCAGCAGTGGAACGGCTGCGATATCGAGCAGGTTGCGCGTTGCGTTATCAAACGAACGGATTCCGCGCTCGCAGAGCACGACGTCGCCGTTGCCGGCGACGAGCAAATATTCCGCGGCCATCAGCCACTCTTCGATCGTCGCAGAAAGTCCACGTTTGAGCAGCACCGGTTTTCTGGACTCGCCCACTTCGCGAAGCAAACTGAAATTCTGCATGTTGCGCGCGCCGATCTGCAACATGTCGGCATGTTGCGCCACCAGCTCTACCTCGCGCGGATCGAGCACTTCCGTAACCACCGCCATACCGTAGCGATCCGCAGCATCGCGAAGCAGTTTGAGTCCTTCGCCGCCCAAACCCTGAAACGAATACGGTGACGTGCGGGGCTTAAATGCGCCGCCGCGCAAAACGTTCGCGCCTTGAGCCGCGACGGCTTTTGCGGTGGCCTCCATTTGTTCGCGCGATTCTACGCTGCATGGCCCCGCGCAAATTGCAACGATCTCGCCGCCAAAAGTCGCACCGTTCCCAAGGCGGACGACAGTGCGCGAGGTCCGCGCATCGCGGCGTGCGAGTTTGTAGGCGTGAGGGAGAGCAGCTAAACGGTCCACGTAGATCCTATGGTAGCAGATTGCGTAGTTGCGTAAGTTCGCGGGCCGTCAGCGGCCGCGTTTGCCCGGGCGGTAAGTCGCCCAAACGCAACGGCCCGAAACGCATGCGTGCCAGCGCCACGACCGGATGACCCACTACATCGAACATGCGGCGGACCTGTCGATTCTTCCCCTCGTGGATCGTGATATCGAGCACGGATGTGTCGCGGCGAGTCGCTACAACGCGAATAGCGGCGCCGGCCGCTTTGAACTCCTCCAGCCAAACGCCGGTCTGAAGTCGCCGGATTTCGTCGGGAAGCAGCCGTCCCTTTACCACTGCGCGGTACGTCTTATCTACGCCGAAGCGGGGATGCGTCAGAACGTTCGCAAGTTCGCCGTCGTTCGTGAGCAGCAATACACCCGACGTGTCGTAATCCAGCCGTCCCACGGGTACGACACGCGGAATGCCTTTCGGAATGAGATCGGCAACGGTGCGCCGCCCTTCCGGATCGCGCATCGTCGTCATCACGTTCACGGGTTTATGCAGCACGAGATACGTCGGTTCTTGTTTGAGCTCGACGGGCGTGCCGCTGACGTCGACGCGATCGCTCTCGCTCACGGTCGTACCGAGTTCGCGCACGATTTTGCCGTTCACGCGAACCTTGCCGCGGACGATCAACTCTTCGGCGGCGCGTCTCGATGCAACACCCGCATGCGCCAAGAACTTTTGCAGGCGCATCTTTTCCTTTGTCATGCTGAGGTATCGAAGCACCCTGAGCAAAGCGTCGACATAGTCGACGCGCCGTCGAAGGGCGAGCCCGCAGGGCTCGCATCCTCATCGTACATTCGCATAAAGAAAAACATCGTACAAATTCCCGCGCTTCACCACCGCGTTGCGCATTACCGCTTCGCGAACGTACCCGCACTTTTCCAGCACTTTCGCCGACGCGGCATTCGGGGCAAACACGATTGCAGCGATCCGACGCAAGCCGTACGTCGTAAAAGCGTAATCGGTGAGCGTATGAAGCGCCGCGCTGGCGTATCCGCGTCCCCAGTATGCTTCGCCGAGCCAATACCCGATTTCCGCAGAGCAGATCTTCTCAAACTCGCCGATTGCAAATCCGCACCCGCCGACAATTTCGCCATTCGACATAATGGCAAAATTTGTGGCATTAGGACCGAGATTCTGACCGATCCACCATTTCGCGTCATCAACCGTATACGGATATGGAAAGCGATCGGTCATGTAGCGGCTGACGTTCTCGTTGTTCGCGATCTCCGAAAGACGAGACTCATCTCCTTCGCGCCAGTTCCGGAGATCGCAGATGCCGCAGTTTAATTCCATGCGTTACTGCGTCGTAAAAGACCCAAGGGTGTACGTCTGATGACACGCGCTATTCGTAACGTTGACGGCGTATGTCGTCGCAGCTGATAGAGGCGGTATTGCCGACACCCATTCCGGGCCCATCGTGGGATTCGCGGAGCCAGGCGGAGTGGGTCCGGGGGATGGCATTGTCCATGGCCCGCCCGTAACGTTGCCGTTGAAATTCGCCGGCGTCAGCATCGGCGGATCGAACGCGACCGATGGATTGTTCGGATAGCTCACGTACAGATCGAACAGGCTCGCAGGTATCGCCGTCGCGCCGGGTGCGGGGTAGACGAGCTGTGGTGGAGCAACGCTCGTGCACGCGGTATTTGGCGGGGGACCGGAACCGCCGCAGGCACTTATCATCACCGCAAGCGCAAAGCCTACGATCGCGGCTGCGTGACTATGCTTCATGGTTGCATCATTGCGGCATCAACCGCTGCAACACGATTTTCGAGAGCGCGCGCAGTTGCGATTCGGCACGGGGACCGGGCGGAATGGAAATGACGTAGACGAGATCCCTTTTGCGAACGATGAGGCTTGCAAAGCGTGGACCACCGGAAACATCGTTAAGGTCGATGCGGCTGTCATCGACGTTCTTTACGTGTGCGTCGGCGTAGTTGCCCGAGCTTTCGCCCAGAGCCGTTTTTTCGGTGTTGGGTGCGTCGGTCGGATAAAAAATGTCGAGCTCCACGCCGCCCATCGCGCCGGACTTGCCTCTATACGTGCAGTAGACGCTGGACGGGTCGTCGACGTTCGCGTTGTGCGTTTTATTGACGGCGATTCCTACGCGCTGAAAATCTGCCGCGGTCAACGCGTCACACAGCGCTGCGCCGGACGCGGGCTTGATGACGGCTAGCACAAGGGATATTGCCATGGATTCGAATGCCATATTTCTCCCTCCCGAGAATTCGTTTCCGCGCTCTTCGAGCGCGCCCTTCGTCAGCGCAAACGCCTACAGCGTTTGCTTAGCTCAGGGTGCTTCGACACGCTCAGCATGACAAATAAGAAAAGGGCCGCGCGTTGCGCGGCCCTTCTCTTCGATACCTCAGGATGACAATTAGTACTTGCCGTTCCCTTCGTCGTAGCCGCGCGATAGCGACAACGCCTCTTTGGTAACAGTCTGCAAGAACTCGTCGTTCGTGCGCGTCTGCGCCATCTTGTCTAGGATGAGCTCCGTGATGTCGCCGCTGTTGAGCACGCTCGTCGCACGGCGGAGCATCCAGATCTTGCGCATCTCGATTTCGCTGAGCAGCAGCTCTTCGTGACGCGTACCTGAACGTTTGATGTCGATTGCGGGGAACACGCGGGACTCGGCGAGTTTGCGCGTGAGGTTGAGTTCCATGTTACCCGTGCCTTTGAACTCTTCAAAGATCACGTCGTCCATCTTGGAACCGGTTTCGATCAGTGCGGTCGCAATGATCGTCAGCGAACCACCCTCTTCGATTTTGCGCGCCGCACCGAAGAAGCGCTTCGGCTTGTGCAGCGATGCGGTATCGAGACCGCCGGAGAGCGTACGCCCCGAAGTCGGAATGACTTGGTTGTACGCGCGGGCGAGACGGGTGATCGAGTCGAGAAGAATCACGACGTCTTTGCCGAGTTCGACCAGACGCTTCGCTCGCTCCATCGCCAGCTCGGCGACGGCGGTGTGATTCTCAGGATGCTCGTCGAACGTCGAGGCGATCACTTCGCCGTCGATCGTGCGCTGCATGTC
>CAZHGH010000024.1:0-37419 GCA_964531205.1 uncultured bacterium | reverse complement strand
GCCGACGGCTGTGACCGCGTCGCGAATCGGTTGCGCAGTTTTGAACGTAATGACACCGCCGATTCCAAGGTACATACCGAACTCGTTGACGTAGGTTTTTGCTTGTTCGGTGTCACCCGTAAAGCAATGAATGACGCCCCGCATGCCTTCGCGCCACTCGGCGCGCAAGATGGATGTGAAATCTTCAAACGCATCGCGGTGATGAAAGATCACCGGTTTACCGGTTTCGCGTGCAAGCGCGATTTGCGCGCGGAGCACGCGCTGTTGAACGTCGCGCGGGCTATGGTCGTAGTAGTAGTCTAAACCGGTCTCGCCGATTGCAACGATGCGCTCGTCGCGCAGAAAGGGCTCGAATACCGCCGCAAGATCCGCCGGAGCATCCTTTGCTTCGTGGGGATGAATGCCGGCGGAGGCGTAAACGTCGAATTCTCGCGCAGCACGAAGCGCGCGCTCGGAATCGCCGACGTCGCAACCCACCGTAATCGCGGTGCTTACGCCCGCTGCGCGCATGCGTTCGATAGTCGCGTTGCGGTCGCCGTCAAAAGCCTTATCGTGAATATGGGCATGCGTATCGACAAGCATCACGCGCTGATTTCAATAACGCGGTTCCGACCCTGCCGTTTGGCTTGATAAAGCGCGCGGTCGGCGCGTGCCAGCAGCGAATCGACCGTGTCGCTTACCGACGCAACGGCGACACCAATGCTGGCGGTGACCGGTTCGCCATCGGCGTGGCGAACGTCCGCGGACTCAATCGCGGCACGTAACCGCTCGCCCACAGTGCGCGCCATCTCGCTGGTCGTATCGGGCATAAGAATGACAAACTCTTCGCCGCCGATGCGCCCGGCGCGATCCATGCTGCGAATATTACGCGCGATCGTACCGCCGACGGTCCGCAAGCAATGATCGCCCGCTTGATGTCCCAGCATATCGTTGATGTTCTTGAAGTGATCGATATCGAGCAACAGAACCGCGCAGGGATTCCCTATCGATACGTGCTCGATGCGCTCGCGCAAAAATTCCATGATCGTGCGCCGGTTCGGCAATCCGGTGAGCGCATCAAAGGCAGCCGCGTTTTGTGTTGCCGCGATCGAGCGGAAATCGCGCAGCAACGGTGCGAGTTCCGCAGCTGCTTGGGCGAAACGCCGTGCCGGAAGCAGCGAGGCGGTGCGCAAGGGGCGATGTATGATGAGCGCGCCGAGCAGCCGTTCATCAGGCGTTCGAACGGGATACGCCGTAAGCGCATGCGTACGCGAACGGTGCGCGGCGGAGGGTCTATCACCGTGCTGTAATTCTAAGAGTGCGCGGCGCACGTCTTCCAGCTGACCCGCATCCGGAATCGGTCCGATCGTTGCGAGCGGCGAAAGGCGGTCTTCAGCGCTGAGCGCAGCGTAGATCTGCAGCGTTTCTTCGGCGGCGGGCGTATGCAAGCTGGCAAGCAAAGAGTTCATTTGAGGCAAAGGATCGCGCGTTCGCAGCATTGCCTGCACAGCATCGCGCGCTAATCGCAAACGATGCAACTCCAAATGATGGTTGTGCAGTTCGCGAAGCGCACTGGCGAGAAACGGCAGCGGGGCAAAACTTACCAAGCCGAGCGTCATGCCGGCGCGAATCCAGATCAGCGTTGCGACATATCCCCACGCCACGGTCGCGACGACAAAGATAAAGAGCCGCGTATCTCGCGCGTGCCTTCGCCACAAGCGGATAAGTAATAGCGATTGAGCGTTGAGCGTGCGAAGCGGCAGCGATACGAGGAAGAAAAACGCAAATACGCACAACGTGTAAAACGCGAGATATAGCGCGAAGGAGGAAAGCGTGAGTTCGGGAGGTTGCGGAAAAAATTCAGCCCGTACCGCGCCGGTAGCGATCCAGAAGAACGCTTCGGCTCCGCCGTCTAACACACGGCGTAAGACACGGGAGCGGCCATCCGACGGCACTGCGAGCGGATACCCCACAAGATTTATTGCCGCAGCAACGATCGGCCCGTAGATAACGAACAGCGCAAGAGCGACCGGCAATTCCAGCGTGAGACGTCCCGGCTCGAGATGACGGCGCCGCCGCAAAACCGCAGCGGAGAAGAGCGGCACGTTGATGCGCAGCAGCGCAACGAAAAGGAGCAAGCAGATCAGCAGCGCGATCGCATCGTCGCGATGCAGCGGAGCAAATGTACGCTGACCGTAGAGCGCGACGGCGATCAGCGCGACGGCAAGCATGCCGAAGCGCACGGCCGCATAGGCCACCCGCCGCCTGTCGATCATCCGCTTACGTAACCGCCGCTTCTATGCGCGGGAAGAGCGCCTCACCGGGCGCGGTTTGGGTACCCGCGGCAATGCCGCCCCAGACCAGAGATTCATCCCAATTCGTCTCGATTGCGGTCTCCATGCCGAGTTGATCCCAGATCGCGCGGGCGCGCGCCGGCATAAACGGTGAGAGCAGAATCGCGAGCCACCGTAGGCCTTCGCACAGGTCGTAGAGCAGCGCGTCGAGTTCACTCTGCCGTCCTTCCTTATATAAGACCCACGGCTTGCGATCGTCGATGGCGCGGTTGAGCACGCTGACCATTCCCCAAATCGCTTCGAGCGCATCGCGGAATTGCAAATTGAAGATCAACGAACGCACTTGCCGCGGCAGATCCGTGAACTGCTCGCCGAATGACGCCTTGTCATCCTCAGTCTCATCGAAGGGAGGCTGCGGCACGATGCTATTGCGATACTTCTCAAGCATCGCAAGCGACCGCCGTAACAAATTTCCGAGATCGTTGCCGAGATCGCTGTTGTAGCGCTGCACGATCTTCTCTTCCGAATACGAGAAGTCGCTGCCGAACGGCGCTTCGCGCAGAAGGAAGTAGCGCATCGCATCGGACCCGAAACGCTGTGCGAGCGCAAAGGGATCGACGGCGTTGCCCAAACTTTTGCCGATCTTCTGTCCTTCGACGGTGATCCAGCCGTGCGCAAATACCATCTCGGGCGGCTTCTCGCCGATGCCCCACAGAATCGCGGGCCAAATCAACGTATGAAAGCGCGCAATCTCTTTGCCGATGAGCTGCACCGACGCGGGCCAGAACGTTTTAAACTTCTCTCCGCCGGGCCAACCGAGCGCCGAAATATAGTTGAGCAGCGCATCGAACCAAACGTAGATCACCCCGCCACCGCCTGGGACCGGAATCCCCCACTCGAGATTCGTGCGCGTGATGCTGAGATCGTCGAGGCCTTCCTCCAGCAGCGCCATCATTTCATTGTAAACGGCACGCGGGCGAACCCATTCCGGGTTATCCACGAAATATTGCTTCAGACGTTCGGTGTACTTCGAAAGCTTGAAGAACCAGTCGTCTTCGGAAAGCCACTGCACTTCACGGCCGCACGTCGGACATCTGCCGTTGACCAAACGCGACTCGAGCCAAAAGGTCTCGTCCTGAACGCAGTACCAGCCTTCGTACTTTCCGAGATAGACGTCGCCGTTTTCGCGCAGTTTTTCGAACACGGCCTGCACGACTTTTTCATGTCGCGGTTGCGTGGTACGAATGAAGTCGTCGTATTCGACTTGATACAGCTCGAACAGCGATTGCCAACGCGGGACGAGTTCGTCGCACCATTGCTGCGGTGTCTTACCTGCTGCTGCGGCAGCGTCCGCAACTTTTTGTCCGTGCTCGTCGGTGCCGGTAAGAAAATACGTCGGAACGTGCGCCCGCGCCGTGCGCGCCAGCACGTCGGCAACGATCGTCGTGTACGCGTGGCCGATGTGCGGATTGCCGCTTATATAGTAGATTGGCGTGGTGACGTAAAAGTGCGGGCGGTCCATGTCTACCGTCTCTATCGCTGCGGGAGGGGGGTGTCCCTCTGCGCTTGTTTACGCTGCGTGGCGCGCGCGTAGACGTGGCGGCGCTCGCCGAAGCCCCGTTCTGCAAGCGATTTCGCGACCGCCGAGACGCTCCGCCCTTGCTGCAGCAGCGCGTCTATCTCCGCGTCTAGGTCGCCGGCGCCGGCCACGCCGGTCTGTGGCGCGATCGGTGAGGGAGCAATTACGACAACGATTTCCCCGCGAACGGGCTCCGCGAGACGCTCCGCAATCTCCGCAGCGGTTCCCGACAATTGCTCTTCGTAGCGCTTGGTGTACTCGCGCAGCAAAAACACCCGGGCCTTGGGATCCACGATCGCAACATCGGCCAGTAGCGCGCGGATGCGCTGCGGCGATTCATACCACACGCTGGGAATGCCGGCCGAAAAGCTGCGCGCGAGCGCTTCCTTTCGCGCACCTGCCGCGCGCGGCGGAAAACCTTCGAAGATGAACCGGCGGATGTGAAATCCGGCAAGGACGGCTGCGCCGATCGCCGCGCTTGGGCCCGGCAACACTTCAACCGGTACACCCTTGTCGCGCGCCGCGGCAACGAGATCGCTTCCCGGATCGGAAATGCCGGGCATGCCGGCATCGGTAACGACGGCGACGAGTTCCGTACATGCGCGTTCCAAAATGCCCGGCGTCGCGCCTTCGGCGTTGTGCTCGTGATACGTCCAGATCTCTTTCCCGGGCAGCGCGAGTGCGCTCAGCAACTTACGCGCAACGCGCGAATCTTCGGCGACAAGCAACGTGCAATCGCGAAGCGCGTCGAGCGCTCGAAGCGTGATGTCGCGAAGGTTGCCCAGCGGCGTAGGGACGAAGACGAGCGGCATGGCTGCGCGTTTCGACGTTCAGAATATCCCGCCCGGTTCGAAACTCGAGTTGTACATCAGTCCGTCGTGCCCGTACTGCCGCGAGGCGATGAAGTTCTACGATCGGATCGGCACGCCGTACACCTCGCACGACGCGCAAAATGATTTGAATGCTCGCAAAGCGATGTTCGCCTACACTGGCGGCGACCCGACCGTGCCCGCCATCGTCGTGGACGGCCGGTATATTCAGTCCGGTTGGGGCTCGCCGCCGAGGGGTTGAACGGTCCACTAGCAGCCCGGTCGGGCGGCCCATCCCTCTAACTGGATACAAGGTCCACGCCGATACAGTACCTGGGAAACCCCACTAATAATGGTACGAACTAGGACCTTGCCCCGGGTGGCTCCGTCTAGTGTGCGCCGTCCGCGTTTGGAACGCTGGCTGGCGACGCACGTGGCCGTTCCACTTCGCCTGCTCGTAGCGCCGGCCGGGTCGGGCAAAACAACGCTTCTTCTTAAATACCTGCCGAACAGCACGATCGACGCAGGCTATTGTGCGTTGCAGCCGGGCTGTTCGCCGAACGCGTTCTTTCAAGCTGTGACGGCCGCACTTGCGCTGCCGCAGGTTCCCGCATCGTACGACGACCTGGTCGCGGCCCTGTTTTCGAATATCTTCGAACCGACGGAGTTGGTTGTCGACGACGTCGACAACGCGTCCGCCGACACGCTTCGCATGCTTCGCCGGATCATTGAGGAGGCGCCCGAGCATCTGACGTTCGTCTATGCTTCTCGCTCTCGCGACGCGATCGACGCGAAAACGTGGATCGCTCGCGGACTTGCCGTGCTCTGCGATCACCGCCGTCTGGCGTTCGATCCCGCGGAAACGGAGCTGCTCGCAGAAACCTGCGGCGTGCCGTACTCACATTTGGAAATCGGACGGCTTTTGGAAGAGAGCGACGGCTGGCCAATCGTTGTAAGCGGTGCCGTGCGCGCGGTTTCCGAGGACGGACGGTCGCTTAGCGATGCCTACGAACAATGGCGCTCGCGCTACGGACAAACCTTTACCGAGTTTCTTGCCGCCGAATTGGAGCGTGCACCCGAAGAGGATCGCGCGCTTGTGCGCAGTTTGATTGCGGGCGCGAGCGTCGAGGATCAAGAACGCTTGCAGCGGTTGGAGATGCAAGGATTGTTTGTCGTGGCAGACGACGACGGCTATCGTCCGTATCGCCCGCTCCGTCAATTACGTGGACGCGTGCGGCTTGCGCCCAGCGCTCGCCTTTCGCCGCTTATCGTCCGTATGTTCGGACGCTTCAGCGCGCAGATAGATGGTCAGGAAATTGGCTGGATCCGCCGCCGCGATCAGCAGTTCATCAAATATCTGCTTCTCAAGCCCGCCGGTTCGGCCACGCGCGCCGAACTTGCATCGGTCTTTTGGCCCGAAGCGGATCGCCAGCTTGCCGCGCAAAGCGTGCGTACTGCGTGCAGCAACATTCGCAAGGCGATCGCCGCGCTGGTCGGATACGCGTGCGTCGATTTGTATTTCCGTGCCGATCCCGATGTCTCGCTGAATCTCACGAACGTCGCTGCGGACGTTCGCCGCTTTAGCGCGCACGTTGCCGACGGCGATGCGGGATTCGACCGCGGCGACTTACAAGAAGCGGCGGTGCACTATCGCGCGGCCGAGGAACTCTACAACGGGCGTCTTTTGGACGGCGACGTGCCGGAACCGTGGTTCTTAGCGCATGCGCAATTACTGGAAGAACAGCATGTCATCGTGCTCGAGCGATTAGCGCAAACGGCGTTCGACGAAGGCGACATGAAGAGCGCTGCGGAGTACGCGTACCGCGTCCAAAAGATCCGTCCGGACGCCTCGGGACTCGTCAAGATGCTCGGTCAGATCGGTCCGCAGTACCGCAGCAGTGCGTAAATACGCTTCCCCGATCGCATGCGGGTTTGCGGTGGTACTTGTCGTTGTGGAATTGGTGCTTACGGCGCACGTGCACGTGCTTCTAGGTGATTTTCGCGCGTTCTATTGTGCCGGAGCTACGCTACTGCACGGGGGAAACCCGTACGCCGCCGGACCGGTGTACGCGTGCGAAAGACCGCCCGCACCGTTTGGGCTCTATCGGGCCGAACCGGGCGTGGCCGTACCCGCGCCCTTTCCCGGATATGCGTTGGCGTTTTTTGCGCTGTTTGGTGCACTTCCGTTCGTTATAGCTGCGGCGCTCTGGCTCATCGTTCTGTTTGCTACGACTGCTGTAACGTGCGTCGCCCTAGCGCGCCTCTGCGGGCGCGAAATTGGTGCTGCGGTAGCCGTTGTGATCGTCGGTCTCGCGGTTTTCGTTCTGCAGTATGGCGCGCTCACCTCGATCGAATTGAGCGCACTCCTGTGCTTTGCAATCGCATTGAGCGCGAAGCAATGGAACGCCGCGACCGTTGCGGCTGCGTTCGCGATGATCATTCCGCACGTCGGTATTCCCGCAGTAGCCGGCGTGTTTCTATGGCAAACGCAGATGCGATGGCGGCTCGCGCTACTTGCCGCAGGGTTGGTGGTGCTCGACGTACTTGCCGGCGGCGCGCACGTGGCGCTCGCTTATGTCACCGATGTCTTGCCGGCGCACGCGCTCTCGGAGATCGGACGCGTCTCGCAATACAGTTTAACGTGGATGCTCCACGCGGGCGGCGTTCGCGATGCCATCGCCATTCGTGCGGGCGAATTGTGCTATGTCTTGATGCTTGCAGCGGGCGTCTATGCGGGCGGTGCGCTCGCGCGCCGGAGCAAAGATATGGCGTACGCGGTGCTGGTTCCACCGGCCTTTGCTGTTTTCGGCGGCTCGTTTATCCACTACACCGAGATTATCGTTGCAGTTGCCGCGGCGGCGTTACTCGCAGTCCGCGCGACGATTCAGGTTCGTTCGATTTTTGCAGCGGCGGTCGTACTCCTGGCAATGCCGTGGATCGCGGTTATTGCGCAATCGTATCTCGTCATCGCTTTTGCGATTGCGACTTTCGGGATCGGGACGTTGCTATTCAATTGCGATGCCCGAACGGCACTTAGAATTTCACTCGGCGCCGTGCTCGTTGCCGGCGCAATTCTTGTCGCCGCGAATATCTACGGACCCGGCATTCCGCAAGCGGGCGGTGCCGCGCTGAATCCGGCGTTGGCACAAGCATCTTGGGCGCAGTATATGGGCGGTGCACACAGCAGCGCCGGTCTCATTTACTGGATCGGAAAAGCGCCGACGTGGATAGGTCTTGCGTTACTGACGATCGGCTGTGCGTACGCTGCCGTCGTGAACGAAAACCTCGTAACTCCCGTCGTGATAGAACAGGCGCCAGTCATTTCGTAGCGCTAACGCTTGGGCAAGCGGCCGGCCTTTGCGAACGAGCATTGCGTCGACGTGATAGCGTTGTAACACATTCGTCCAACGCGGTGTGAGCCGCTCAACGTCCAGATAATCCGCCCAAACTTGAGGCGGAAACGGATCGCACCGTCCATCTAAAAACGTTCGTAGATTGCGTTTTTCCAACGCCAAGCTGCACCAGCCGAAATCTTCGCAATAGAGGTTGTGGGTTCCAGGCACACGCGCCAGAGCAGCAACCGCGTTGCGCGGTAATGCAACGCCGGCGATCGCGGGCGTATGAAGCAAGTTGATAATGATGACCGCAGAGGCCAGCGCCGTTGACGCCGCTACGATCGTTTCGCTGAAGTGTTCGTGCAGAACCGCGTTCACGCGCGCGTGTTGCGGAATCGCTGAAGTGAGGCGCTGCGCAGCCATCGGCGCGATGATGAGCGCCGCAAGCGGCAGATGACGCACAGCTAAGAACGCCATCAGAGAACCCAATGCGAACAACATGCCGTCGCGCCACCGCTCGCGCGGCGCTGCAACGCCGAAATACGCGCACACGGCAATGAGTGGAAGCACGCCGCCGGCGACCGCGGGATAGAAAATGTCGCTGGGCTGCCATTCGAGGATGGACGTGCGAAACGCACTTGTTTGCAAGGCGATGGCGTAGCGTGGCAAATCCCAGAGCAGCGGCGTCATGAAGAGCGCGAAGGCGGTGCCAAGGGTGAGAACAACGTTTCGTTCTACTCGCGCGGTCCATGCGCGATCTTCGATCCACGTGCCGATAGTCCAAGCGGCGACAAGCACGGGCACGATCGTCGCACTAGCGTGCACGTTTGCCCACAATGCCGTGATTGGTATTGCAAGAAAGATCCAGGGGTTTTCGAGATCGAGCAGCAGCAGAACGATGGAAATGAAGAGCCACGCGAAGATTTGCGCGCGCACGCCGAAGGATTGCAGCATCGCAATGCCTGTGCAAATCGTAACGATGCCGACGGCCAACGTCGAAGCGCCGCGGCGTTGTGCGCGCCAAGCAGTGATGACGAGGGACGCAGCCGCCGCCAATGCTGCGGCAAGCGCGAGCCATTCGAAGTGACCGTGCGCCGTTGCAGCGGCCAGAACGAGACTGAACGCCCACTCTTGCGGAATCCATCTCGCGCCGGGCGCGCTAAACGTTTCTTGACCCAGCGCATGCGGAAGCTGATGCTGATGCAGTACGTACGTTCCCAGCCACTGCTGCCAACCCAAGTCGCCTTCTTGTCCTGGATTAAACCATGCCGAGACGAAGAAGCGGACAAAAAACAAGACGATGATCGCCCACGCAACTCTCATGGCATGACTCCCCGGCGCAGCAGCACGCGCGTTCCGTCACGCGCATCCGTGCGCCATCCCGCGGATGCAAGCAATGCGACGACTTGCTCTTGATCGCCGGCAATGATCGCGTCGATGCCGGCGCGTTGGAGTTCGGATCGCCAAGCACCGGTCGTGTTCACGACGTCGGCTTGCACGCGTCGTGCGCGCGTGGGTTCGATTCCGGCGCGGTCGTCAACGACCGGATGAATCTGCGCGAAGACTAATTGCACGCCATCGCACCAGCGCGGCCGGGTGCATAACAAGCGGTGTGCGTGTGTGTCCGCGCCCAGCTTTTTTAGCAGCGATGCCGGTTCGCCCGGCGCTTCCGGCCAAATCGTGACCTTCGGTTCTGTGACCGTCAGTATCGCGAGGAATGCGACCGCGCAGGCTGCGAAGGTCACGAAGTGCTGGCGTACGGTCGTTAGCGGCGCAATGCGCGCATTTACATAGAAACTCGCCACTGCATCGGCGACAATCGGCGCGCAGACAACGCCGAGATACGGAAGATTGCGTGCGTCGACAAGCGCCAGCAAGAGCAGCGCAAAGAACGCGACGGCATCTGCCGCGCGTGCGTGCCGCTTCACGCCGTACCATCCCGCAATCGCCAGCACCGTAATGAACGCGAGACTCTGCAGCGAAAATGCGCCGGTCCAGACGCGATCGCGCTGAGCACCATTTAGCAGCGCATCGAGATACAGCGCATGCGCGCCATACGCATGCCACGGCAGTGAATGCAGCTGCATAACGCCGATGGCAACCGCGGCCGCCGCAAAGATGAGCCGCTTGCGCGTTGCGCCGTCCGCTAGCGCGATAACGGCCAGCAGTGCACCCAGCGTTGCACCGCCTTGTAAAACGGTCCAGGCGAAGAGCGCCGCGATGGCGTTGATAGGCGAGGCTGTGTCCTCGCGGTCCAAGAGCAAGCAAAAACTTGCGGCGCAGATCCATCCAATAGGATCCAGGCTTACGCCGATCGATCCGAGCATACAAAGTGCCACGAGTACCGCTGCCAGCGCGGCATGCCAGTCCGTTGCGCCGCGCACGCGGGTGCGCCATGCCACGAGCAACACGGTGCCGGCCGCCAGAATCGCGCAGAATCCGGCAACGAATGCATAGCCGAAGGTTTGCAGCAGATAACTGTAAACCGGACCGCCGAGCGTGTTCGGATCGTGAATTTGAACCAGAAACTCCGGCAGCATGCCGGCATGGGTTACCGTGCCGGTGGCAAGCGCGAACGCGACGACGGCGGGCGCAAATCTTCCGTTCATTCGAGCGCCAAACGATCTCCGGCAAGGACGTCGCGCCCCTCCAGGGCGCCCGCACCGAGTTCCACGACGTTTCGCGCGCCGATACAGGCTATTGCCGGATGCTGCTGAGCGACGTTTCGATCCGCGCGAACCACGCAGCCTTCGGCGTCTAAAAATATGACGTCGATTCGCGCGCGCATGCCGAGCGTGTGAATAGCCCAGCAGTTCCGGAACCACAAACCATCGTCGGGCGCTATAACGCGCTTCGGAATAAATCCCACGATCCTATCCCACCACGTATCCGCGTAGCGAACGTTCGTCGCGAGGATTTGATCGGTCGTAACGTTTCGCAGAACGCTGCCCTTGCTCATTGGAGCAACACTCCGGCGGGGATCGCCAAACCAATTGCGCTTGCGAGGTAGGGCGCAAACGCTACAACGGCGCCCTGCTTCGCGCGCCGGTAATTGAGCAGTCCTGCAGCTAAACACGCAACTGCAAAAACGAGCAGCGCAAGTTCTGCCCCAAGTACCGCGCCGCCGAGCGCAGCGAGCTTGACGTCGCCCCAGCCCATGCCTCTTCCGCGTGTAAATGCCGCCGCAAACGCAAACGGTACGAACGCTACGATAGCTGATACGAGCAGATGAAAATCGTGCTGCAAAAGCCCTGCGAAAAGGACGATAGCCAGCGGGCCGATAGTAAATGCGTCGGGCACGACACCTCGGCGTGCATCGGTAATAAAGACCGCCACGAGCGCCGCACAAACGATGGCTGCTAAAAGAATCTGCAGTGGCGGTTCACCGTGCGTCGTTACGACTGCGCCCAGAATCGAACAAGCCGCGATAAGGATCGCGACCGGCGGGCGATGTGACGGCGGGCCGTCCGGAAGCGCTTGAATGCATTCGGCGTAGACATTGCCGAGCAATGCGCCGAGGTATCCTGCGGCGGCGAAGAAGAGTGCTCCCAGCAGCGCGGCGATCATCTCAATGCGTTTGAGACATGTAGTTGGCGACGAGCGCGCCGAAAATCACCACGAAGAGTGCCGGCAACAAGAACATCGCCATAGGGAAAACCATTTTGACGGGCAGCTTCGCCGCATGCTCTTCGACGAGCATGATGCGATGATTGCGTACGTCTTCAGCCAATTCGTTGAGCACTTTTGAGATGTTCGTGCCCAGGCGTTCGGCCTGCGTGATTGCGGTGACGGTTGTCGTGAACTGTTGCTGCTGTAAACGCTCCGCAGCTGCGCGTAAAGCATCCGAACGCGCGCGCCCTAAACGAATTTCGGAGAGCGCGGATTTTATTTCGTCGCCAAGTGCCCCGGGCGCCGCGTCGATTGCATACGCGAGGGATTGGTTGACCGAAAGACCGGCCTGCACGGTCGTAGCGACCATGTCGAGGAAATCCGGAAGCGCCTTTTGCACCTGGACCTTGCGCGCTTCGATCGCCTTCGAGAGCGATGCGTTGGGCAAATATGCCCCCGCACCGCCAACCATCAACGCGACGACCAGCGTCAGGCCGGCATTCACGTGAATGAACGTCAACAGTACGAGCGCAAACGCCAAACCGAAGAGTCCGCCGCCGACGATCCGAACGCCCATTTGCGCGGGCGTCACGGTGTACCAACCCGCTTCGATCAATCTGCGCTTCAGGCGTCCCCGGCGCTCTTTAGAAAAGATCTTCTCGAAGCTGCGGACGCCTTTTGAATCGCGTTGCACACCGCGGGATTCGAGTTCCTCGAGCGTTTTCGTCAGCGGGCTTTTCTGCGGAATCAGCGAGAGCGCGAACGCGAACGTTGCGCCGATGGCCAGCCCAACGATCCCTAAAATCATCGGCGTCATGCTAAACGTCCAACTTCAACATCTTCATCAGAAAGAACACACCGAGCGCCTCGAGCACCGCAACGATGCCGAGTGCAATGTGTCCCGGAAGCGTGAACCACAACGCCTTGCCCATAGCGGGTTCGGTGATGGAAATGAAGACGCTCAGAAACGGCGGCAACGAGCAGAGAATCGCCGCACTCGCTCGGCCCTCTGCTGTCAACGCACGAATCTTGCGCTGAATACGGCGCCGTTCCTTAATCGTGTTTGCCAGATGCTCTAAAATCTTGCCGAGATCGCCGCCGGTTTGCGACTGAATGCGAATCGCGCGCGCCATCATCATCGTTTCGTTACCGGGCATGCGCTTTGAAAGCGCATCCAGGGCGTCGTAGACGCTGATGCCGATGTTGGTTTGGCCGACAACGCGCATGTACTCGTACTTGGCCGGGTCCGGCATCTCTTCGATGACGATCGTGAGCGCTTGACGCAATCCCAAACCGATGCGCACGCCGCTAGCGATGAGCCGCAGCGCAAGCTCCAGCTGCTGAACGAAGGCGTCCAGACGGCGGCGTAGTTTGAACTGCAGGAGCATCCAAAAGCCGCCGCTCGAAATCCCCGCGCACAATGGGAACAGCATAAACGCGACGACGGGAGAGGGCCGCATTACGAACGCAGCAGCGAGCCAAAGCACCACGCTGACGCCCGCAATGCCCATAACGATCTCTTGCGGTTTGTTTTGCATGCCCGCGCGATCGAGCAGCTCGGCAAACTGCCGCGCGCGTTCGCTGGGCTCGTCGTTCGCCGCCTTGGCGGCGAAAAGCTGTTGGAAGGAGCTTACCATAGAGAATTCGCTGAGGCGAGGGTGGCGAGTTTGCGCACGTCGTAGGTGATGCCGTACTCTTCGAAGCGCCGCATTGCATTCGGCTGCACGCCCGTGTATTGAAATTCGCCTGCAACGCGGTTGTCGAGATCCACGCCTTGCTGTGCGAACCGAATGATCTCTTGCATCGTGACGACGTCGCCCTCCATTCCGACGATTTCGGAGACTGAGATAATCTTACGGCTGCCGTCGCGCATGCGCGCAATCTGAATGATGAGGTCCACGGCGCTCGCGATTTGTTCCCGAATTGCACGAACCGGCAAATCGAATCCGGCCATCATCACCATCGTCTCCAAACGCGACAGCGCGTCGCGCGGAGAGTTGGCGTGCGCGGTCGTGAGCGAACCGTCGTGGCCGGTGTTCATCGCTTGCAGCATGTCTAATGCTTCACCGCCGCGGCACTCGCCGACGACGATGCGATCCGGACGCATACGCAGCGAGTTGCGAACGAGGTCGCGAATCTTGATCTCGCCGCGTCCCTCCAGGTTTGCCGGACGCGTTTCCAGACGCACGATGTGCGGCTGATTCAAGCAAAGTTCCGCGGCGTCTTCGATCGTAACGATGCGCTCGCGCTCCGGAATGTAGCTCGAGAGAATATTGAGGAACGTCGTCTTACCGGAGCCCGTACCGCCGCTGATGACGATGTTCAGTCGCGCCTCGATGCAGGCGCGCAAAAAGTCCAGCATCTGCTCGTTAGCGGACCCTTTGTCGATGAGGTCCTGGGCCGTCAAACGGCGTGTACCGAAGCGGCGAATCGTGAGAGAAGCGCCGTCGATTGCCAGCGGTTCGATGATGGCGTTGACACGCGACCCGTCGGGCAAACGCGCGTCGACCATCGGTACCGATTCGTCCAGACGGCGGCCTAATGGCGCAATGATGCGCTCGATGACGAGCCGCAGTTGCTGCTCGCTGCTGAACCGTTTTCCAGTACGTTCGATCTTGCCGGCGCGCTCGACGTATACGGTCTTCGGACCGTTTACCATGATTTCGGTGACGGCCGGATCGCGCATCAGGTCTTCGAGCGGCCCGAGACCAAGCGATTCGTTGACGATCTCTTCTTTGATCTGTGCGATTTCTTCAGCGGAGAGGTCACGATTCGCCTTATCGCTCAGAACGTGCTGCGCCGCGTCTTCGATCTTCGTGCGCAGCTCTTGAAGTTTAGCGGAGTCGCTGTGCGCGGCGCTCGCTTCGATCAAGTTGACTTTTTGCGCCAGCGCTTCGTGAATGTCCAGCTTGAGACGCTCGCGAGGTTCGACGTTGCTTTTGGCAGCGCCGTTGCCGTTCGTCGAGGGCAAAACCGCCTCGTCCGGCGCCGAAGCACGAGCACGTACTGCCGCTCTCGGCTCGACGCGGCGATCCTGAATGAAGCCGCTTGCGGAAGGCAGCAATGCGATTTCCGGCTCTGCGGCGATGTTGCGCAGCGTGCGATCGATGGAGACCAGCGCCTTGGCAAAGTTGCGATCGCCGAGGAGCGGCAGTTCGCCAAGCACTTTGACCTCGAGCGCGCGTTCTATCTCCGAGCGGGAAATCTCGACGTTGGAGCCGCGGCTATTCGTCAACAGAACGATACGCGTAAGCGGAACGCCGAATTTCTTGAGTTCCGCGATCATCGTACGAGCGGAGGCCACGCCGAGCAGTGTCGGCTCCGTGACGACGATGAAGCGTGTTGCGCGCACTACAAACGGCCGTACGGGTGCCGCAAATGGAATCGGCACGTCCGCCAGGACGCAGTCAAGTTCGTTGAACGACGTCGCAAGCGTCTCGACGTTTTCGAAATTGAGCGTGAACGCCGAATCGTACGTCGGCGCGAGTTCCGCGAGCGTCACGCCGGCGACTTGCGTTACGCCGATAGGCGACGTGTCGCGAGTCGTATCGAGCGCGCGTACGGCGTCGAACAAAATCGCCATATTGCGCCGGCCGGAGAGGTCGCCGTCAACGACCGCGACGGAACGATCGGTACGCGTGAGCTTTGCAAGCTCGAAGCAGACGGTCGTGGCACCCGAACCGCCCTTCGCATTGACGAACGCGAATGTTGGCGTACTCATGGCAGATTCGAACCGGATCCGTGGCCCGCGTAGTGATCGCCGTCGATCACCTTCACCGGAGAATCATCGAACGGACTCGCGCTTGCGGGCGCATTCGCGCTTGGCGGATCGGCGTGCGGCGGATTCAAACCCTTGAGTGCGAGGGCCATTGCTTGCACGGGCGAATCCGCCGCGGGCGCGCCGCCGCCAACAACCCCTTGTCCCATTCCGGATGGGAAATGCAGCGCTTCGGTCGGCTCGGAATTGAGCGGTTCTTTCGGCGAACGCAGTGCAAGACGTAACGTCGTATTCAGATCGGCCATGACGAGCAAATCGGCTTGCTTCGGCGTTACTTCCAGCGTTACGGTCGTGGAGTTCGCTTCTTGCGGCGACGGCGTTGCAGAGCTGTACTCGAGCGATTCACCGATCGCAAGGACGCGCACGCCGCGCAAAATTGCCGATGCCGGCGGCGGCTCTGCGGCCGCTTTTGGCGGGTCCGCGATGACGTCGACGCGATCGCCGGGTTGAATCAACCCGGAGACGCCTTTGACCTTATCGATCTGTACGCTGACCGCGCGCATGCCCGGAGCAAGGCGCACCGGCAATCCGACATCCGAAGGGTGCCCGACCATTGCGGTCGTCACACTCGAACCCGAGGGAATGGTGATGAGCGAGAGCGCACCGACGGCCTGCGCCGGATCCGAGATAACGTTCGGATCGACGGCGGAGGTCGGCCGCGTCACGCGCGTGAGCATCTGCGGCGTAATCGTGACGCGCGCCGGAATGTCTTGCGCCGCGACAACAACTGTACGCGGCGCGCTGTTGGCGTTCGTCTGCCGTTGCAGCGAAGACAGATAGTTCAGCAGCAGCCATCCGGTGCCGAGAGCGAGGACAATTGCTACGATCAGCGTCGTGCGTCGCGTATTCATTAGAAGAACCTCAGAGATGGAATGAAGCCGTTAGCGAGTGCGGCGCAGGCCGCGCCGGCGAAGATTGCGAGCGCATATGGCATAGCGAGGCTGTCCTGTGGACGGACCGGACGCGCGCCGGCAAAGACGGGAAGAGCCATACTTTGCACGTTTGCGATCGTTGCGCGCAGACGTCCGCGCGCCGCGGAATAGACGACGGCAAGCACGCCGCCGCACAGAAGCGTAAAAAGAATGAACGTGACGGCTAGTGGAAGGCCGAGCGTTCCGGCTGCGGCAGCGAGCAGTTTCACGTCGCCGCCGCCGATCAAACGGAACGAAAATGCAATCGACCCGGCGAGCAGCACCGCAAACGCAATCGCGATATCCATTGCAGCGGTTTGCCAGCCGAGAAATGCGTTCGCCGCGAGCCCGCAAACGAACAATGCGATGACTAGCGCATTTGGAATGCGCCGCGTACGCACGTCGCTGATAGCTGCGAGCAGCGAAGCTGCTAAAACTAGCCCGACACCCATCGTCATAGCGCGGCGTTGAACCGGTCCCTGACAGTGTCGAACTCTGAAGATGTTTTCTCGCCGAGCGTCACGACGAGAGTGATGCAGATCGCAGCGATGAACGCTAGCATGACGGCGTACTCAACCATCGTAGCGCCGGCATCGTCGCGAAAGATTCGCAAGTAGACGTTCATCGGCGGCCTCCACCGGTTAAAGCCGGGGCTGTGAGGGGAGAATCAGCCCCGGCGTTGTCCGGTTGTTAGTAAGCGGGTTTTTGTTAGAGTCCGTTGTTGACAGATGTGAACGCCGACGAGACTTGGCCGCCGAGCGTGGCGATGAGCGTGATGCACACCGCCGCGATCAGCGCAACCATGATGCCGTATTCGACCATCGTCGCGCCGTCGTCGTTCTTGAGCAGACGTATCACGCCGGAGTTCTCTGCGATTAGAGACCGGTATTGATCGACGTGAATGCGCTGGAAACTTTGCCGCCGAGCGTAGCGATCAGCGTAATGCAGACCGCGGCGATCAGTGCAACCATGATGCCGTACTCGACCATCGTGGCGCCGTCGTCGTTGCGAAGCGTTGCGAGCATGTTCTTGAGCATGTAGTCCTCCCGAGACTGTGCGTTAGTAGTGAGTGATGAGCGGTACCGATGCGCCCGCATTGGGTGCATCCGTGACGAGATGCGCGGGTGCCGAAACGGCACCGTACGCCGAGGTGGCGACGAGTGTTAACTCGATGCCACGCTCGTAAGCAGACGCGATCGGAATCACAGCTCCGAAGCGCCCCGTAGCATCGGCCGCGACGTCATGCCGGCTGACAAGAATCGTCGGAACGTCCGGTGATACGGTAGCCAGCAACGTGATGGTGACCTGAGCGTTGGCGGGAGCAGTACCCGCAACGGAGATAGCCTCGGCGCCCTGAAGTTGTCGAGCCTCCAGGGTTAATGCTGGGCGCGCCGAGTTATCCGCAACCACGATGCCAGGCCGAGAGAGGACGGTGCTCTGTGCGGCCGTCGCATGCTGCGGTGCGCGTGCGGCAGCCCCGGCCGGTATAGCCGGGAGGCTGATGACGAGCGCCGTTGCGATAGCGAGATGAGTCCGCATAGTGCCTCCGTGTCCTTCGGTGGCTGCATCATGCCATCAGATTAAGCCAAGCCGCAATACATCACACAGACTCTTTACCAACTGTCTATTGCTTGTTGACGTGTTAACGTATCCAGGCATGGCATAATAGCCGCACGACATCCTGGGAGGCTACGCAATACACCCATGCACAAACGGCTCGTTAGAATGCTTGCCGCCGCGGCGTTTACCGCCGGTCTGGCCGCGCCGGCGTACGCTCAAACGATCTCGCGGCTGTCCGTACAGTCTGGACACTCGGTCCTGTTACAGACGCCGGGTATCAGTCGCGTGGCCGTGGGCGACAGCCGAATCGCCGGCGTGCTCCCTATCGGAACCTCCCAGCTCGTCGTAAACGGCAAGACGCCGGGCAGGACGACGATCTTCGTCTGGGAAGGCGCCGAGCGATTCAATTACGAGATCAACGTCACCGAACAGAACATGGACGATCTCGCGCAGATGTTGCGCACGTCCATCGACGAGCCCGGTGTGCAAATCGTCAGCTTCCGCAACTCGGTAGTCGTCCGCGGAACCGTTGCGGACGGCGCGCACTTCACCTCGCTCACCGAAGTGCTCAACCGGTTCGACGAATTCGCGAAGGCGCAAAAGGACACGGTCGTCAACGCCGTGACGATCGCCCATCCCCTCGGCGATCTCCAGCATGACTTAGCCAGCATTCCGGGTGCGGCTTCCATTCGCGTCGATCCCGACGGCAAAGGCAATGTGATCGTCAGCGGGCACGTTAAAGATGCGGTAACGGCGCAAGCGATTCTCGAGCGCGCAAAAGGATTGGCCGGTCCGTATTTGGCCGCCGACGGCAAACTGCTCGATCGGATCAGCACGGACACGACCAGTCAAATCGACATCAAAGTGTACGTGCTCGAAGTCGATCGCACGGCGCTGAGCAACCTCGGCGTGCAGCTTCAATCCGCGACGTTCCTCCAAAACGGAACGTACACGCTCGGCGGGCCGAGTTTTCCGGCCGTCGAAACGCCGCAAGGCCCGGGCGGTGCGTTAAAGGTTGGTGCGTTCTTCCGTACGATCACGCTCGCACCGACGTTGAACTTGCTCATGACGGAAGGTCACGCGCGTGTGTTATCGTCTCCGGATCTCGTCACAATTCCCGGGAATAACGCGACGTTCTTGGTCGGCGGATCGATTCCGATCCCGTTTTCAACCGGTCTCGGTCAAGTCAGCATTCAGTACCAGACGTTCGGCGTTCAGCTGAACGTTACGCCGACGCTATTGGGCAACGGGTCCGTCGAAGCGAAAATTCAGCCGGAAGTCTCTGATCTCGACTTCCAAGACGGCGTACAGCAAAACGGCTTCGTCATCCCCGCTCTGAAGACGAGCAAACTCTCGACGGACGTCATCACGCAGCCGGGTGAATCGATTATCATGGGCGGCATGGTGCGCCGCGTCGAACAGCGTTTCATTACAAAGATTCCGGTGCTCGGCGACATTCCGATTCTCGGACAATTGTTCCGCTCCACGAACTACCAGAACAATCAATCCGACGTCGTCTTCGTGATGACGCCGGAGGTGATTACGAGGTAACGTCATGCAAGCCATGAGAAACCGAAACGCGGAGCGCGGGCAGGTTTTGCCGCTCGTTGCCATTTCACTGACGGTTTTGCTTGGCTTTGCCGCGCTGGCGGTCGACGTCGGCTACCTGCGCTATCAGCAGCGCGTGCAACAATACGCGGTTGATAGTGCGGCACTCGCCGGTGCGTGGCAACTTCTGAATGGACAAACGCCGACGAGCGCCGTGTTAGCGGCTGCTGCGACGAACGGCTTCATCAATGACGGTACGAAAGTATTGGTCAGCGCAAACACGCCGCCGCAATCGGGACCATATACCGCAGATACGAACGCGGTGGAAGCGATCATCAGCGTCGCGCACCCGGCGTGGTTTTCATCGATCTTCGGCCGCACCCAAAACTGGGTTACGACGCGCGCTGTCGCGTTGATTCGCGGCAACTCAGGCGCATGCATCTGGTCGCTGCAAAAAGATCTTACGCTGAACCACGGCACGCTAACTTCGCCATGCGGTGTCATGGTGACACGCAACGTGAATGATACCGGCGCGACGATGGATCTGCCCTCGATTGGTGCGGGCGGAAGTGCCGGCAACAGTTATCCGGGGGTCATAACGACGAGCGGTATACCGCCGTTCAGCGATCCGTGCTCCACCATTCCCGGATGTAACGCGATTACGCAAATGTTTCCTTTCGGCTCTACGCCGGGACCGGGACCGTTTGCAACGTGCATGGACAGTGGCACGGTTTCGACGCTCAATCCCGGCTGCTATAACAGCTTAAGCGGTACGATCGATCTGACGCCGGGTTTGTACGTGATTCCCGGAGACGTGAGTGCGACGCTGACGTGTTCGACGTGTCAAAACGGACACAGCGGCGTAACGATCGTCATCGGCGGCAAGGTCAATTTTAACGGAAGCACGACGAGTTTGATGGCGCCGCCTGCGCAACAAGGCGCAGGTCCTGCGAGCGTGACGACCGCCGGCGCGCCCGGCGTCCTCATCTATCAAACGAGTACGACGACCTCTCCGGAAAACTTCAGCGCTCAGTCGCTGCTCGGCATGCTCTATGCGCCAGGTGCGCACATCAATCTCAACGGGGGCGGCAGTACGCTGACGATCTCCTACGTCGTATCGGCGGATATCGTCGCCAACGGCGCAGTTATCACGGTGCCGAGCGCAACCTGCAGCAGCTGCATCAGCCAAACGCCGGTGCTCGCCGAGTGAGCGCAATGCGCAGATTTCTACAATGCGACGGCGGCACGAGCATGGTAGAGTTCGCATTGGTATTGCCGATGCTGGCGCTGCTCGTGATCGGCGTTGTTGAAACCGGACGGTACACCGCGTTCAGTCTTCGCGTCAGCAATGCGGCGCGAGCAGGGGCGGTGTTCGCTTCGATTCGTCCCAGCGTAACCGCTTACGACAGCTCCGACATCGCGAGCGCGGCGTGCGCGGATTCCGGATTCACCTGCTCGAGTTCGTCCGCGTCGAACAAGATTACCGTGACGTCGAACGTGTACTGCACCTATTCAGACGGAACGTCCGATCCGACGTGTGCGCTGCCCGCCCAGGGTTCGGGCTTGCAGCGAAAGATGTTCGTACACGTAGCGACGTCCGCATCGTTTACGCCGCTCGTACCATATCCGCTGTTACCATCGTCCGTTCCGATGTCGGCCGCAACGGACGTAGAAGTGGATCAAGGCAAGTGAAAGCGAGTTTTTACGAGCGCGGCGCCAGCATGGTGGAAACCGCGATTGTTTTGGGTGTGTTCTTGACCATGGTTTTCGGCATCATCGATCTCAGCCGCGCCGCATACACATATCATTTGGTGAGTAACGCGGCTCGTATCGGCGCGCGGTTTGCGATGGTCCGCGGCGCGACGTGCTTTCATCCCGCCGGCGGCACCGATCCTTATCCGTGTCCCATCAGTCCGCCTGATACCTCCGGCGAGATCCAACAGTACGTGCAGTCGCAATCGATTCTGCTTGGACTCGGCAACGTGACCGTTACGCCGTCGTGGACCGGGCAAGATGCAAACGGAAACCCGTATCCCGGCTGCAAAGGCGGAAGTCCATACAACTTTCCGGGGTGCCCCGTCAGCGTTACCGTGACGTACACGTTCACGTTCTTGGCGCCGTTTGTGTCGACGGTCAGCATTCCGATGAGCAGCACCTCGCAGATGGTGATCTCTCAATAACATGAATTACGCACTTGCAGTTCCCGACCGGTCCCGCGGACCGGCGTTTTATGGCACGCGTGCGCAACTCGCGGTCGGCAACGGCGACGTGCAAGGTTACCTCGCTCTTGCGGGGTGCGACAAACGGGCGGGTACGGCGAGTTATGCGCTTCGCATCGTCAACCAAAGCCAGCATCCGTTACGCGCGCGGATGACCTGTGCGCGGTTGCGCGGCGAACCGATCCTCGCCTATCCGCTCGACGTTCACATCGCTCCCTTTGCGATTTCGGAAACGTTGCTGCCCGTTCGCATGGCCGACGTCGGTCCGTACGACCGCGCGATTGTGGAGATTACGGGCGGCGACGTTGCATTTTCGCTTGAAGCGCCTGCGCCGCCGAAGCGACGCGTACGCTCGCGTTGGCTGACCTTGGGCGGCGCTGTCGCATTGACGTTAGCATGCGGGTTCGGCGCGGCTGCGGCAACGCCGCACGTCGGATTGCTCGCCGCGCCGGCGCGCGCTTTTAAAGGAACGACGCTCGACGTTCCATACGCGTTTGGCGGTTGGGCGTCGATGCAGTACACGCTGCAAACGCGTGATGGGCGTCAACTCTCTGCCGGTCTCGCGAGCGCCCACGAAGGCACGCTCCATTTCTCAGTTCCGCCGACGGCGGGCCCTGACGTCGTATTATCGGTGAATGTCGCGGGACCGTTCGGCCACCAAACGCGCATCAGTCATATTGCCGTTGCGCCGGCCGCGCGCAAAGATCCGCGCGTGCCGGCCGGACCGCCGCGCATCACCGAATTTGCGATGACGACAGCCGCCGCGCGCGCCGGTGAGAACGTTTCGTTTGCGTACGCGACGAACGCGCGTGAAGGCGAGCTTTGGCTAATCGACGATGCGGGCCGCCTTTGGGCGCGTGCCCCGATTGCTGCGTCCGGTGTCAGCACCGTAAAGGTGCCTCAAAGTGCAGCAGGCCGGCAACTCCGCGCGGTGCTTCATGCGCGCAATGGAAGCGCGGATACCGTCGCAAGCGTCGCCTTTACGGTTTTGCCGGGCGCATTGCAACCGGATGACACAACTTCGGCGAGCGCTCCGGCCTCTACGGGTAATCCCGTCGTAACGCTTTCATCGGACACGGCAGCTCCGGGAGATACGATCACCATCTCAATTCAAGGAAAGCATGGCGACGCTCGCATTTCGATGTATGACAAGAAGGGCGACGCAGTCGAGCAAGGCGATATTCCCGTATCGCAAGACGCGCTCGCGATGACGGCGCCTACTGTCACAGGCCCGACGACGTACTACATTACTGCGGCAATTACCGTCGGCATCGGCGAGCAGACAGTCGTCAAAAAAGTCCTCGTTACGCCGCGTTAGAGCTCAACGCGCCGCGCGGCGGCGCCGCTCGAGCGCAGCTACGAGGGTTCGTTCGATTGCCCCGTTCAGAATCACCGCAGTGAGAAATGCTTGGATCGCCGTTACGCCGCGGTCGCGTAACACCGGTAACAGTTTTTCACGCACAGCGCGAAACAGCCGCATTCGGTGCCCGTTGCGAAAACGCCGGTGGCCTTGGATCTGCGGATCTGATGCCGCAAGCCGGTGTTTTTCGACAAACCGGCGCACGCTGGTCTCCATCCACGCATCGCTCCAGCGCAGCAAAAAATACGGTACGTCGTACCACGCGTATGGCGGTGGCGCTAAATGCGTCACAATCGATGCCGGTTCGATGTACACGGAACCGCCGGCGCTCACGATGGCAAGACAGAAATCCACGTGATCGAGGAAGGACAGCAGTTGCTCGTCCAGCGGTCCCGTGCGCTCGAAGACGTCCTTGCGCACCAGCATACAATGAAACTCGACGATACCGGTCCGCTCGCGTACCAGCTGCTCGCGTACCTGCACGACCGGCACGTTGCTGAAGCGGTGCTGTTCGTGCAGCCTGCGCACACCATGCTCTTCGACGATTGCGAGCTCGCCGCCGGCCATGTGGATCAATTGTTTCGCAGGATCGTCGATGAGATAGAGCGGGCCTACGGCCCATGCGCCCGTTTCTTCCGCACAAGCGACAAGGGCGTTCAACCAACCCTGTGTGACGACGACGTCATTATCGACGAATGCGACGTACTTCGTACGGACGTACGGCAGCGCCAAGTTGCGAGCTTCGTTCGAGCAAAGGTATCTGCCGGTGCGGAGGAGGGTAAATCCGCGCCTTGCGGCTTGTTCTCGAATATATCGCGCAGCGGCCGGCGGTGAATTCGCATCAACGTAGACAAGCGGCACGGAGGCGTCCGTGCATTCGAAAATGCTTTCGAGCGAGCGTCTTACCTTGCTGAATTGCTCGCGCGGGGTGATGACGATCGTGACTTGCGAATCACCCATCGTGCGCCGGTAAATGCCGTTTGCGTTCCAACCGGGAAACGACTACGGGTTCGAGCACGTTTCGAAAGACGGCGTCGATCGCGACATCGAGCACGAAGACCGCTCGCCAGCCGCCGGTCCAATTTGCCGCGCGCCGCAGCGGTGCAAAAAGTTTTCTTTGCTCCGCGTTGCGGAAACGCGTACAGCCTTGTAACTCGTAGTCGTTTACGCTTACACGCCACACGTTTGCGAAATGGCGCGTACTAGGCCGCAGCCATGCGTCGCTCCAGCGGAGCAAAAACAACGGGAGATCCGACCAGACGAGTCTGGGCGCCGAGATCAGTATTGCGACCGCGTCGGGCTCGCAGTAAATCGTGCCGCCGGCATCCTGTATTGCAAGGCCGAACGCGCGATGATCGTGATACGATGTGTAACCCTCGTCAAATGCACCCAAGCGTTGAATTGCATCCATTCGAATGAGGGCGCAATGAAACTTTGCATATCCGCATTGCATGCGGCGTAACTGGGAATGCACCTCGGCAAGCGGCACGTCTTTGAGTGGCGCAGTTTCGTGCAAGCGGCGCGTTCTACCATCGTCTGAAATATAAAGCGCGGGCGCGACGGAATAGATCCTGGGATGCTGCGGATCCCCCTTGCAATAAACCGGCTCGACAGCCCATGCGTTCGTTTCTTCTGCGCAACGCACGAGTGCATCGAGCCAGCCCGGCATAACGAGCGTTCCATTGTCGACGAATGCAACATATTTCGTATCGACGTACGGCAGAGCGAGATTGCGCGATTCGCTGGAGGTGAGGTATCGATCGCTGCGTAGGAGCGTGAATCCGTGTTCGGACGCTTTGTCACGCAGGTACGAACGAACCTTCGGCGGCGAGTTTGCGTCGACGTACACGAGTTTGAACGGCGGCGCCGTATTCGCCAAGATCGATTCTAACGCTCTTGCGGTGTCGCTGAAGTGCTGCCAAGCCGTAATGACGATCGTTGCGTTTGTCATTGCAACGCCCGGCATTCGTTCCAAAACAACCCGCTCGCGCGCGAACTTGGCCGCATCGCGAGAAACAATGCAGTTCCGACGGAATCTTCCGCATCGATTTTTGCTTCTGGGCCGCCGATGACGGTCTTCACCCAACCGGGGTGAAACGCGTCCACCATAATGCCTCGGGGTTCGAGCTCGGCTGCAAGGGAACGCGTATACGAGTTGAGCGCCGCTTTACTCATGCGGTACGCCATGCCGCGTCCATCCGCTTTGTGCGATTCGAGTCCCATCACCGAAGAAACGTTGATAATGCGCCCGCCGGGAGGGATGAGCTGTAAGAACGCATTCGTGACGTGAACGGCGCCCATGACGTTCACCTCAAGCGTCCGTTGCACCATTGCCTCGTCTATCGTAGTGGCCGGCCCGGTCCGGTCTTCCGGGAAAAACACGCCCGCATTGTTGACGAGAATGTCGACTCGCGGATGCATCGCAGCGACGGTCGCAGCAGCGGCGCGAACTTGTGCGGCATCGCTCACATCGGCGACAACCAACTCCACGGGCAATCCCTCTGCCGTAAGTGAAGCGCAAATCGCACGCCCTTCGTCGCCGTCGATCGTCAGCATGATGCAGCGCGCACCGGCACGCGCGAACGCTCGCGCGATCGCGAGACCGATGCCCCTGCTCGCGCCCGTGATGAGCGCGACCTTTCCGTTTAGAGCGCCGCCTGTTTTAATGGCCGTTGTAACGCCTCGCATGCGTTTTGCAGCTTCGGCTCCCGCAATACGATAGCGCGCGGCTCGAATGAGCCGCCGCGGCCAGGCGATATTCGCTTGCGCTCGCGCCATCATAGACCCCCGACGCGTTCCATCGTAAGGCAAACCTCGAGCCTTGGCATGGCCCGCGCGGCATTGCGCGCCAGGCGTTTCGCCTAGGGCGTTTGCCTCATCCGCGCAGCGCGTGCCAGAGTTGAATGGCCTTTGGCGGCCGCCCGTACAGCAGCATACCGATGCGATAGATTTTGCCGCCGATTACGGCGATTGCATAGATTGCGGCGATGTTGATCGCAAGCGAAAGGGCGATCTGCCAGACGGGAACGGTGCTGACTACAATTCGTGCAAACATCACGAATGGTGCAATCAGCGGAATGAAACTCGCGATCGTAATGAGCGGCGCGTCCGGAACCTGGAGCGCCATGACGGCAATCAAGAGCGCGGCAACGATGGGAATGAACAGCGGACCGCCGAGGCTGCCGATGTCCTCAGTCCGGTTGATCAATGAACCCACGGCCGCGAAGAGCGTCGCCATCTGCAGATAGCCGATTAAAAAGAACACAACGAATCCCGCGATATCGAGTAGCGAGATCCCGGAAAGCGAAAACGTGTCCGTCCCGCTGCGCGGTCCCGTGTCCATTGTCGCCGCGCTGCCGAAGTCGCCGCCGAACACGAATCCAACGACGGCCCACACGACAAGTTGCACGATGGCCAGCGTCGCGGAAGCGGCGATTTTACCCGCGAGCAGCGAACTCGGCCTGACGGATGCGATCAGCAGCTCTGCGATGCGGCTCGTCTTCTCTTCCGCAACGGACGTCATGATGAGCTGCGCGTTCAGTACGATAAGCAGATACAGCACGAAGATCATGGCGTTTGCGGCAAGCCGCGCAGAATCGGCCTGCGCTGCCGTGACAAACTTGGAGCCCCACGGCCGGACGTCGACGGGCACTCGCAAAAGTGCCGCAACTTGGGCTTGCGACATCTTCGTCGATGCGCCAATGCTCAGCGGAAGTAAATCACGCCGAAGCTGCGACGTGCTGATCGCGCCCGGGTCTTTTGCATAAACGGTGACGAGCAAACCGTGCGCTCCCCGCCGGAGCACGACGATCGCGGACGTTTTTGCGTGCCGCTTCAGATCGCCGGGACTCAGCGCGGTGACATTCGGCATCGTTCCGGTTACGTTGAGGTCTTTTTGAAGCAGCGGCCGCGCCGCATTGATAAGCGCGGGATCGCCGGCGAGCAGTACGCGAAACGATTGATTCGTAAACGAATCGAGAATTGCCGGCAAGCGCAGCATCAATGCAATCCCGGCGGCACCGATGAGCAATCCGACGATGAATGCGCGCGAGCGCAAACGGCGCATGATCTCTGCAATATAAACCGTTATAAGCTCGTTCACGCCCCCGCACCCTCAATTGTATGGATATAGATTTCTTGCAATGATGGCTCGATCGATTCGAAGCGCGTGATGGCGTCCGCATCGACCAGCCGCCGCAGCAGATCCGGTAGCGGCGTATCGGAAGGGACTTCGTAATCGAGTGCGCCGTTGGCGGAAGGAAGTGCGCGGCCGTGCGTAACGGTTTCCATGATGGACTTTACGGCTGCGCTCGAAGGCTCCACGCGGATAACGCGCGTCGGCCATGCCGCGCGAAGCTCCTGGAGCGTTCCGGAAGCGCGATTGCGTCCTTGCGTAATAATGCAAAACGCGTCGCAGATCTGCTCCAGTTGCCACATTTGATGACTTGAGAGAACCAGCGTAGTGCCGCGCGCTTTGAGATCGTTGAGGGTTGAAAGCAGAATCTCCGCGTTCACCGGATCCAAGCCTGAAAACGGTTCGTCCAAAACGAGCAGTTCGGGGTCGTGGACGGCAGCGCACGCAACCTGCACTTTTTGTTGATTGCCTTTAGACAGTTCCGCGCATGGCCTTGTTGCGTAGGTCTGCAAGCCGAGCTGTTCGATCCATTTGTCCGTGCGCTGCGAAGCTTCGCCTTGGCTCAACCCGTGAAGGCGCGCGAAGTAAACGATTTGTTCGCGCACCCTCATCTTGCCGTAGAGCCCGCGTTCTTCCGGCAGATAGCCAAACCGCCGGCGCGTACGATCGGTAATGGGCTCGCCGTTCCACGTAATCTGTCCGCCGTCAGGGACATAGATTCCGAGAATCATGCGCATCGTGGTGGTCTTCCCGGCGCCGTTTGGGCCCAGCAAACCGAACGTCGCGCCACGGCCTATCGTGAACGTGACGTCGCTTACCGCTTGCACCGAACCGAAGTCCTTGCGCGCATGCGAGACTTCTAACAAGCCCTACCCTCCAAACTCTGTTGCGCGTCCCAATTTGTTGATTTTTGCGCGGTTTCCGTTGTAATAAGCAGCCAAGCTGTAGTACGCTATAAAGACGATGGGCTGGCTGAACAAGGATGGCGGCTCCCCCTCGGGGCCGGTACAAACCGATACCGTTAAGCGTACTTTCGACGTCCCAATCAAGATGCGGGTTCGGAACCTGCAGGGACCCGTCGACGCGACGCTCCTTCATTTCGCCCTTTCCGCCTGCCGGCTCCGCTCGGCGCTGCAGCTGGATCGCGGCGCCGCTGTCTCGTTCGAATGGCGCCTTTCCGACGGAAAGCTGTTGAACGTTGCCGGTGTAGTGGCCGCGAGATACGAGCCTCGCGAGAAAATGCCGGGGTTTGAATATGCGGTCGCCGTCGAGACGATGCCCGAAGACGAAGCGAACGCGCTCGCGCGCGAAGCCGCGATGTTGGTGCGTTCCGTGTCGGCGCGCAGTTACGATACCGCCGTCGTGGATATTTCACAGTTCACCGGGTACCGCGTACCGGACGACGTCAAAGTCACGTATCGAATCGACAATCCCCGTATGTTCGGTATAGGAGAGGCGTGCGACATCACCGGAAATGCATTACGGCTGCGTTGCGCCGAACCGCTTCGGCGTGACGAGACCGTGTATCTTTCGGTGCGTCTACCTGACTTTGTTTTGAACGTGCATAAGGGCAGCGATGACGAAATGGTCACGGCGCCAATGACGCATAAACGTGTGCCGCGCAAACTATTGCGCCGTCCATTCGAAGAAATTCAATTGCGTGGACGCGTCACCGGCAGCGTGAAAGACTCTAAACGCCGCGACTCATACGAGCTCGAACTTGTTGAAGTCGACGGTCTAGCGCGTCAGGAACTCGCGCGATACATTCACGCCTCGCATCTGGCGCGCGCGCGAAAGTAACGGCCGGCTCGCCGCCATGACGGCCGCCGCGACGATGAAACCGACGTAGTACGAAAGATCGCCGAATTGCGGGAATGCCGCGGCGAATGGTCCCGTGAACCATGCCTGATTCCAGAACGGAAGCGATGCGGCCAGTCCAATAATCCACGCATACGTCCCAGCGTGAATCCGCGGACCTTGATCCATCGCACCGGTTTTTAAACCACGCCGCTGAAGCCAATCGACGAAAACGACTGCAGCCCACGGCGAGGCCCAGTAGGAAAGCAGCAACAAGAAGTTTGTGTAGAGCCTTGCCGTCTGCTCCGGATGGCCGCCGCCGGATGCCAGAAGAGCGCCGAGCACGCCGACGACAATCGCAGCACGCCATCGCTGGAGCCGAACGCGTGCGACGGTAGTCATGACAACGGCAACGGCGATTGCGAAAATCACAGTGACCGCAGTATCCGTGTGCGCGAGTGCAAAAATGGCAGCGGTAAGCGCGCCGAAGATCAGGCCCGTAACAATTGGCGCTCGCCAGGAGCGGTCCGGAAACTTTACGACCAACGCAGCCATTGCGCCCGAGTACAGATTCATGCAATTGGCCGTGAGCGTGCCCAACACCACGGTGAGCAGCACGAGTACCGCGACCGTGCCGTATCCGAGAAGCGATGCAATCGCTTGCGTCGGACTTGCGTCGCCGAGATTTACGCTGCGAACCGCGGTGACGGTTGCCGCACCCATAATCTCTAGCACGATGCACGGCAGCGCGCATCCTGCAAACGAATACCACCACACGCGGCGTGGATCCGTGCTTTCCGGAAGATAGCGCGAGTAATCCGAAGCGCACGGCACCCATCCGGTCGCATATGAAAATCCGAGTGCCGTTGCAAGAATGATGCCGCCGGTTTCACCGCCTGCGGCCAGCGGTGCATGCGCATTGAACGCGCTGTGCCAATCCGCGCGTGCAAACGTTATATAGCCGAGCAACGCAAACCCGGCGGCTAATAATACTGCGCTAATGCGCTCGAACCAATGAATCAGGTTGTAGCCGTAAACGGCGAGCACGATTTGCGCGAGCAGCATAAGCGCGAGACTGAAGCCGTAGCCCACGTGTGCGATCGTTTCCAGCGCGTACGCACCAAAAACGGTATTGATTGCAAACCATCCGACGCCGGCGAGAAAACTTAGGCCCGCGGGCAGAGCGTTTCCATACCGTCCGAACGCAAGCCGCGAAGCGACCATTTGCGGAACGCCGTACCGCGGTCCGAACGTCGCGAGCACGCCTAAAAGCGCAAAGCCAAGCAGATTGCCGGTTAACAAACCGACGCTCGCGCCCGCCAAGCTCGTACCATATAATGCGACGGCAAAGACGCCGACCATCCACGTAGCAATCTCGGCGTTCGCCGAGAACCACAAACCGAACAACTGGCGCGGCGAACCGTGACGCTGCTCCGGTGTTACGAATTCAATGCCGGTCGGTTCGACCTCGAGAACTTGGTCGCGATAGACGTGCGGCGTTTCACTCACGCGCGAGTTGCCGCGTGCAGATCCGTCGTTTTAGCGAACTGTACGCCGCGCGCGGCCATCTCGCTGAGTGCAGCGCGCTCGTCATCGGGATTGGCGTTTACGGCAGCGACGGCATCCTCGAGGATAATCGTCTCGAATCCGGCATCCGCTGCTGCCAGCGCCGTTGCGCGCACGCAATAGTCCGTAGCGAGACCGCAAACAAACACCCGTCGCGTGCCGCGCTCGCGTAAGCGAGCCGCGAGATCGTTTGCCTCGAACGCATCGTAGCCGTGCGACGAAGGATTCGTGCCTTTGGAAAGCACTTCGTCAAATTCGTTCGCGTCCAAACCGGGCGCAAATTCCGCGCCTTGCGTTTCCTGCAAACAATGGTATGGCCACGGGCCGCCGTAATCGATGAAGTGCGGATGCTCTTTTGGGTGCCAGTCGCGCGTGCCGACGACGTAGTTGAAGAGCGGCATGATGCGATTGATTGGCTCGATCACGCGATCGCCGGCGGGAACGCCGAGCGCGCCGCCGGGCAAAAAGTCGTTTTGAACGTCGACGACGATTAGCGCGTCTGAACGCTCGAGATCCATGCTTCTACCTCATTTGTTGCGGAGGGAAGAATGGCGGAAAGATTTTCGTAACCCTCGCTCGTCACGACGACGTCGTCTTCAATGCGCACGCCGATCCCGCGGAATCGCTCCGGTACCGTCGCATCGTCCGGCTGAAAGTACAATCCGGGCTCAACGGTCAGCGCCATGTTTTCACGAAGCTTCCCGTAGCGGTAGTTTTCGGTACGTGCCTTCGCACAGTCGTGCACGTCGATGCCGAGCATATGGCTAACGTTGTGCAGCGTGTACCGCCGGTAGTATTGCTTTTCGGGATCGAGTGCTTCATCGAGCGAGCGCCTCAGAATGCCGAGATCGATCAATCCTTGTGCGAGCACTCGCATCGCGGCGCGGTTCGGTTCGAGAAAATGGTTGCCCGGCTTCACTTGTTCGAACGCGGCCTTTTGCGATGCATGGACGAGTTCGTAAACGGTACGCTGCTCAGCGGAGAACTTTCCGGACACCGGCAGCGTGCGTGTGATGTCGGCGGTGTAAAGCGATTCCGCTTCCACACCTGCATCGAGGAGCAAGAGATCGCCCTTCACGATGCGTCCGTTGTTGTGATTCCAATGCAGTGTGCAGGCATGATGCCCGGCGGCAGCGATCGTCAGATAGCCGACGTCGTTTGCTTCGATGCGGGCGCGGCTCCAAAATGCCGCTTCTACTTCGCGCTCCGAGACTGCACGCGGCAAAATCCGTATGACATCTTCGAATGCACGCTTCGTGATTTCGACGCATTTACGCAGTTCGGCAATTTCGTACTCGTCTTTGATCAGCCGCATCTCCGAGACGAACGTCGCGAGGTCGGCGTCTTCTTCGATGTTGCGCACGTTATAGCCACCGGCGCGCAGATCTTCCAAATACGAGGAAATCTCTTGCATCGGACGGCAGCGATCCACGCCGAAATAGAGTTGGCTCTCGTTTACGCCGCGATGGCGCCCCACCCACAGTTCGCCGTGTACGCGATCGGTGAAGAACGCCGCTTCGCCGCGGTTGTGAGGCGGAACGAATAGTACGGCATCGTGACCGCCGTCGCGCGGCTCCAGCACGAGCAAGCCGTGCGGCTCACCGGCGCCCACGAGGTACGCAAAATCGCTCGAGGGGCGGAAGCGAAAATTGGTATCGTTGGCCCGCACTTTTTCCGTACCCGACGGCACGACGATGTACGCTCCCGGGAACGCGTGCGACAGCGCCGCACGCCGGGCGGCGAAACGCTCGATCTGCGGAATGGTGGAAACAGTGAGCGGCGCATCGAGCCAGCCGCTCGACATAAAATCGATCAGGGCTTGCGGCGAATCGGCGTCGTGGCTGGCTTTCGTCGAGGGTTCGGAGAGGGGCGGCTGACGAGTATCCATGGCTTCCTTATTATACGACGTCGAGGCCTAAATCCAGCGCGGGTGCGCTGTGCGTAATCCATCCGGAGGAAATGAGGTCGACACCGCTTTGCGCGATGGCGACGATCTTCTCCGGCGTCACAGTTCCGGACGCTTCGGTAATCACACGGCCTCCAACGATCTCGACCGCCTGCGCGAGTTGCTGCGGCGTCATGTTATCGAGCAACACTGCATCGATCTTCATATCGAGCGCTTCTCGCAGTTGATCGAGCGTATCGACTTCAACTTCGACCTTCACCATGTGGCCGGCGCGCTTGCGCACTTTCTCTACGGCTTCGCGAATCGATCCCGCCAGCACGATATGATTGTCCTTGATGAGCACCGCGTCGTCGAGACCGAACCGGTGATTGCCGCCGCCGCCGCAGCGAACCGCATATTTCTCGAGCACGCGTAGACCGGGCGTGGTTTTTCTCGTGCAAACTACCTGCGCGGGATAGTCCGCAATTAAATCGACGAGCGAACGCGTCGCCGTTGCGATTCCGCTCAAGCGCGTCATGATGTTGAGCGCGGTGCGTTCGCCGGTAAGCAGCGCGCGCGCAGAACAAGCGATCGTCGCGATGGCTTCACCGGGCTGCACGCGCGCACCATCGTGCACGTGCACTTCGATGCTTGTCTCCGGATCGAGCAGCGTGAACGTGACGCGCGCCGCGTCGACGCCTGCGCTTACCCCTGCTTTGCGCGCAACGATCTGCGCGCTTGCGCTTTCATTGGCCGGAATGATGGCATCGGTCGTGATATCGCCGCCGTGCCCGATATCCTCGAGCAGCGCCGCGCGAACGATCGGTTCAACGAGCAGCGCCGGCAGCGAATCAAGCAACGTTTTGGAGTCGTGTGAACGAACGCTTTGCAAAGGCCTCATCCGTATCGGGATAATCGCTGCGATAGTGGCTTCCGCGGCTCTCCTTGCGTGCAAGAGCCGATTCAACGATCAGACGCCCGACCGCAAGCAGGTTGCGTAGTTCACTGCATTGCGCGGGGTGCGTGGCGTTCAATTCTTCCAGCCGCGCGAGCGCGGCGCGCAGACTCGCATCATCTCGTACCAGGCCCGCATTCGCGTACATCACCGATCGCAAATCTGCAACGGCTTGCGTGCAATCGGCGGACGCCGGAAGCGGCGCTTTATACGGCGCAACGTTTCCGCCGCCGTCCGGCGTCATCGCACCGCGAACGTCCTTCGCGACGCGTGCCGCGTATACAAGGGCTTCGAGCAGCGAGTTGCTGGCCAAACGATTTGCACCGTGCACGCCGCTCGCACTCGTTTCTCCGCACGCCCACAAACCGGGAAGCGACGAACGCCCCCATGCGTCGACTGCAATGCCGCCCATGTGATAGTGCGCTGCGGGGGTAACCGGTATTGCAAGCACGCGCGGATCGATGCCGGCCTGCATGCACGCCGCGAAAACGGTCGGGAATTTTTCAGGAAAGGCAGCACCGATCGCTTCGCGTGCGTCCAAACTCACCGTGCGTCCTGCGCGCTGTTGGAAGAAGATGCCGCGTGCAACGACGTCGCGCGGAGCCAGCTCGGCATCGGGATGCACGTCGAGCATAAAGCGCTCGCCAAGATCGTTGCGTAAGATCGCGCCTTCACCACGAATTGCTTCGGTGACGAGCGGAAGCGGATCGCGCAAAACTGCAAGCGCCGTCGGGTGAAACTGCACGAACTCCATGTCGCCAAGCACCGCGCCCGCGCGTGCGGCCATCGCCACACCATCGCCGGTAGCTTCGGCCGGGTTTGTCGTGTAGCGGTACACGCGCCCGATGCCTCCGGTGGCGAACACTGTTGCATTTGCGCGAAACACCAACCGTTCGCCGGAGCGTGCATCGTGAGCATAGATGCCGAGAACGCGTCCACCGCTCACTATTAAATCATCCGCGACGGCGTGTTCGACGACGGTAATCGACGGCGTTGCGCGCACCGCTGCGATAAGCGTTTTGAGAATCTCGTGTCCGGTCGCATCGCCGCCCGCCTTCACTATGCGGCGCCGGTTGTGCGCGGCTTCGCGGCCTAATGCGAGATCGCCGCTCTCCGTACGATCGAACGCTGCGCCGAGTGCCATGAGTTCGTCGATTCGCGCCGGTGCATCTAATGTAAGTATCTTCGCGATCGCTTCATCGGAAAGTCCCGCGCCCGCACGCTGCGTATCGAGTTGATGTAACGCCGGAGAGTCATCCGCACCAATTGCAGCTGCAATGCCGCCCTGCGCCCATTCGGTGGCGGCGCCGCTGCCAAGCGGCGTTTTCGAGAGAACCGTCACTTTCATCGGTGCAAGTTTGAGCGCTGCCATCAAACCTGCGATGCCTGCGCCGACAATAATCGTGTCGCTTCGCATGATTACGACTTCGAAAGCTCCAGCATGCGTTCGACGGCGGTACGTGCGCGCTGCGCGATGTGGGGCTCGACCGTTACTTCATATTGCATCGTCTGCAGTGAATGCAGCACCTTGGGCAGCGTGTTGCGCTTCATGTGCGGACAGAGATTGCACGGGCGTACAAATTCCACGCCGGGAAAATTTGCCGAGACGTTGCTCGCCATCGAGCACTCGGTGATCATAACGACGCGCGCGGGATGTTGCTTGTCGACGTATGTGATCATGCCTTGCGTCGACCCGACGTAATCAGCTTCAGCCAGCACGTCGGGCGGGCATTCCGGATGCGCCAGCACGATCAGCGTGGGATCGTCTTCACGGTACGCGCGAATCTGCGCGCCGGTGAAACGCTCGTGCACTTCGCAGTGCCCTTTCCACGCAATGATTTCCACGTCGGTTTGCGAAGCGACGTACTTCGCAAGATACTCGTCCGGAAGAAAGATCACGCGCTTGGCGCCGAGCGAATTGACGATCTTCACAGCGTTGCCGCTGGTCACGCAAATATCGGATTCGGCTTTCACTTCAGCCGACGTGTTAACGTACGTGACGACCGGTGCATCGGGATAGCGTTCGCGCATGAGCCGTACGTCCGCGCCCGTGATGGATTCGGCGAGCGAACAGCCTGCACGCAGATCCGGAACGAGTACGGTTTTTTCCGGATTCACCAGCTTCGCGGTTTCGGCCATGAAATGCACGCCGCACAGTACTATCACGTCGGCATTCGTCCGCGCGGCCTCGACGGCCAGGCCAAGCGAATCGCCGACGATATCGGCAACCGTATGGAAAATCTCCGGAACCTGGTAGTTGTGCGCAAGAATGACGGCATTGCGCTCGCGTTTGAGACGATTGATCGCTGCAACATATGGCGCGTGCACCGCCCATTCCACTTCCGGAATGACGTGCGCGACGCGCTCAAAGATTGGCCGGGTTTCGCGCTCTACTTCCGGCGTGTAAGGCAGTTCGATGACGCTCATGAATTGGTAATGACGGTTGCGGTCGGGCGGCCGCGGCACCTCCCCCGGTAGGCGAAGGAGCGAGCGGCGGGTATTAACTTCCTTATAATAGGACCCGCCGCAGCGCTTGGGGTTTGCGATCAGGCCCCGTTAGAGTAAGCGGTCTAACAGCGCGTCCAATGCGCTCGCCTGGTCGTACATGATGAAGTGGCGCGCGGGCGCCACGACCCGAACCGTCGCGGAGCGGGCGCCTTGGAAAAGCGACGCATAGTACTGCCGTTTAGCCTCGGCCGTGGAAATTTTCGCCGGGCCGAGCGGATCGAATGCGGGATCGAAGGGGACGATTTCCACGATCGGAATCGTGACGTTCGATAGCTGCGGGCGTAAATCGAGCGTCAGGTCTTCTTGGACCCATTGCTCGGTGGCATTTCGATCTGATTTTGCCGCAAGCGATGCAATCGCGTTCGCGTCCGCAGGCGCGGTCACCATGAATTGCACGGAACGTTTTTGTGACTCGGCAAACTGTGCTTGCGTCAGTTGTTTTAGGGCCGCAGCGCTTTGGGTGGCCATAGCGACGCGTTGATCGGCGCTCAACGATTCCGTTCCAGGGAATGCGGGCAAACCGTCCACGGCGATCACTTTACGCAATCGATCGGGATGCTGCTCCGCGAGAAGAATTGCGAGCGTTCCGCCTATGCTGTGCCCGACGACTGCCGGACGTTCGATATGCTGCTGCTGCAACAACTTCCAAAAATCCGAAGTCACCGTTTCAAACAGCGGCGTCTGTATCGTGGGAGCGCCGTTGAATCCGGGCAGCGTCAGCGCGTAAATGCGATAATTCGAAGAAAACCGCGCGATTTCTCCGGACCATTCCCAAGGCCCGCACGTGAGGCCCGGAACAAAAATTACCGCAGGTTTTCCAGGCGTTCCGTACACGTCGACGTGCAGCGAACCACTGCTGAAAGACGCTTGTGCATTCGGTAATTTTGGCGGTTCCGCGGCAGTAGCGGGAATGTCGAACCAGAGCATGCTCAGTGCGAGCACGCCTGCGAAGGCGATGCGTTTCATTGGAATTACTCCTCTACGGAATCGGGATCGAAAATGTCTTCGACGGGTGTTGCGAACAGCTTCGAGATTTTAAATGCCAGCGGCAGGCTCGGCGCGTATTTGCCTGTTTCAAGTGCATTGACGGTTTGGCGTGCGATGCCTAAGCGGTCTGCAACTTCTGCCTGCGACCAATCGCGCTCCGCGCGCAGCACGCGGATGCGGTTCTTCATACGTAGCGCCGTTTGACGAACGGAAGCGAGAGAGCCCAAAAGGCATCGATTGACACGAACGTCCACCACGCCTGCGAGTGTGGAAAGCCGACGCCTTCCAAGAACGTGTAAGTGACTGCGAGCGCGGCGGTAATGCCGGCGGAAATCGCCAGCGCTTCCAAATGCATCTGACGGAGCAGCTCGTCGACCGTTTGGACGTAGCGAAACACGGCGTAGACGACGGCAAACATCGGAAACGCCGGAGTCACCGCGATCATGGCGCGCAGCCCGGGCGAATACGTATGCGTCTTGAGCAGCTCGATGCTTGCGATGAGGATGACGACGTAGGCGCTCATCGCTAAGGCGAGTTGGATGACGTACCGGCGATTGGCGAGATCGACTGGATTGCTTAGCGGTCTCATGACAGCACTGTAATGT
>CAZHGH010000023.1:35283-39244 GCA_964531205.1 uncultured bacterium | reverse complement strand
TTCGCGGCGCTCAAACACGGCAATCCGCTCGAACTCATCAAGAAGACCGAGCCCGCGCAGCTGCTGCAGTTCATTCAAGACGAGCATCCGCAGACGATCGCGTTGATCCTCGTGTATATGCAGCCCGATCAAGCCGGTGCCGTGCTCTCTGCGCTGCCGCCGGAGCTGCAAGCGGAAGTCGCGATGCGCATTGCGATTCTGCAAAAGACGGCGCCCGAAGTGCTCGAGCAACTCGACGAACTGCTCGGACGGCGTTTGCTGGTTACCGGTGCGGATTTTGCCAAAGCCGGCGGCGTCCAGTCGCTTGCGAACGTCATGGGTTTCGTCGACCGCGAGACGGAGAAGAACATTCTCGACGGCCTCACCAAGCGCGATCCCGAGCTCGCAACCGAAGTCAAGAACTTGCTCTTCGTCTTCGAGGATATCGTCAATCTCGACGACCGCTCGATTCAGCGCATTCTCAAAGAAGTCGACGGCAAAGATCTTGCGCTCGCGCTCAAAACGGCGAACGACGAATTACTGCAGCGCGTGTACAAGAACATGTCCTCGCGCGCCGGTCAAACGCTGCGCGAAGAGATCGAACTTCTCGGGCCGACGCGCATGCGCGAAGTCGGCAAGGCGCAGCAGTCGATCGTCGACGTCATTCGCACGCTGGAAGAGAATGGCCAGATCATCATCGCGCGCGGCGCGAAGGATGAGAAGCTGGTGTAGTGGGCAGAGTCGTCAAAGGGGCGAAGGTCGCCGAGCAGCGCTACCACATCGGGCCGCCGTCGATTCCGGCGCAGCGGCAAGATTTCGCGACCCCGTACGACGATCCGATCTTCTCCGAAATGCACGCGGCGCCCGTGGGCGCGGCGTCGTCCGAAGCACCGCACGTCGATCTCGACGGCGTTCGCGCGGAAGCAGCGCAGCTTATCGATGAGGCGTCAGCCGATGCCGAAGCGCTGCTGCGCGATGCAAAAGCACGCGCGCTCTCGTTAATCGAAGATGCAGAGCGCCGGGCCGCTGAGATTGCGTCTCAAGCAAAGCGTGACGGTTTCGATCAAGGCGTCGCCGACGGACGGGCCGCGGCGCAGGCCGAGATGGATCAGATGCTCGAGACGATGCGCGGCCTCATCGAAATGGCTCGCATCGAGCGCCACAAGATTATCGAAGGCGCTGAGCCGGAAATTCTTCGCCTTTCCGTCGCGATAGCAGAACGAATTCTCACGCATCACATCGCTCTCGAGCCGAATGCGGCCCTCGAAATGACGCGGTCCGCGATCGCGCGTCTCGTTAGCCGTGAGACCGTAACAGTGCGCGTGAACCCCGCCGATCTCGAAACGATGCGCGAGCACCGCGAGCAGCTGATGGCGATGAACGACATCGACAATCTGCGGATCATCGAAGATCAGCGTGTAGATCGTGGCGGCGTGCTGCTCGAAACGGACGCAGGAACGATCGATGCGAAGATCTCGACGCAGCTTCGTGAGGTGCGGCGTCTGCTCGCCGTCGACGACGCGCTGCCGGTTAATCCGTCCAGCGAACCCGCACTCATCAATCCGCCCGCACAAGCCAGCTGATGCCGACCGACTTGCCCGTGTTTTCAGCGGACCGGTACATCGGGATGCTGGAATCCGTCGATCTCGTTCGCCAAAACGGCAAAGTCCGCCAAGTGATCGGTGTCGTCATCGAAAGCCTTGGTCCGAACATGGCGATCGGCGAGACGTGCCACATTCAGTACAAGCGCACGGCGGAGCCGGTGCTCGCGGAAGTCGTCGGTTTTCGCGATAACAAAGTGCTCATTATGCCCCTAGGCGATCTCATGGGCATCGGCGCGGGTAGCGAAGTCGTCAGTTTAGGGAAGCAGCTCGAGATCGGTGTCACCGACGAGCTGTTGGGACGCGTGCTCGACGGGCTCGGCCGTCCGATAGACGGCAAAGGACGCATTATCGCGGAGCGTCGCGCGCAGATTATGGCTTCGCCTCCCGACGCTCTCTCGCGCAAACGCATTACGCAACCGCTCTCGCTCGGCATTCGCGCCATCGACGGCATGATGACCTGCGGCAAAGGGCAGCGCGTGGGCGTGTTCGCGGGCAGCGGCGTCGGCAAATCGACGATTCTCGGCATGATCGCGCGCAACACGGCAGCCGATGTTAACGTCATCGCGCTCATTGGAGAGCGCGGCAAAGAAGTGCGCGACTTCATCGAACGCGACCTCGGCGAAGAGGGACTCCGCCGCAGCGTAGTCGTCGTTTCGACCAGCGATCAGCCGGCGCTCGTGCGCATTAAAGCGGCGTTTGTGGCCACGACGATCGCCGAGTACTTCCGCAATCAAGGTCTCGACGTGATGTTCATGATGGACAGCGTCACGCGTTTTGCGATGGCGCAGCGCGAAGTCGGCCTGGCTATCGGTGAGCCGACGACGACGCGCGGCTACACGCCTTCGGTGTTTGCGTTGCTGCCGAAGTTACTCGAGCGCGCCGGAACGTCTCAAACGGGAACGATTACCGGACTCTATTCGGTGCTTGTCGACGGCGACGACATGAACGAGCCGGTAGCCGACGCCGTGCGTTCCATTCTCGACGGTCACATTGTCCTCTCGCGGCAGCTTGCGGCGGCGAATCACTACCCCGCCATCGACGTGCTTGGAAGCGTGAGCCGCGTCATGCCTGACGTCGTCGATCATAATCACTATTCGGCCGCTTCCGCAGTTCGCGACGTAATGGCAACGTACCGGGAAGCCGAAGATCTTATCAACATCGGCGCATACGTGCCGGGAAGCAATCCTCGCGTCGATCTTGCCCTCTCCAAGATCGAAGCGATCCGCCATTTCTTACGCCAAGGCATTTATGAAACGGCGACATTTGAAGAGAGCGTCTCGCAACTTTTGAGTGTGGCATAAGAATGCGTAAATTCAAATTTTCCTTGGAACCGGTTCTCGATCACCGCGAACGGATTGAAGACGAGAAGCAGCAGATCTTCGCGGCTCGGCAACATGAGTTGCGCGATGCCGAGCACGAGCTTGCGCGGCTCAACGGTGATTTCAAGCGTTTCTCGACCGCTTTGCGCGAAGACCACGCGCAGCTCTCTACGGAAGAACTGCGCTGGCATTACGCGCACCTGGAGTTTCTCGATCGCTGCATTACGATGCAGCACGCGGTCATTTCACAGCATCGCGCCGCGGTGGAACGCGCACGGCAAGATCTCGTGGAAGCAAGCAAAGATCGCAAAGTGATGGAGAAGCTCAAGGACAGGCGCCGCGGGGAGCATCAGGCGCTGGAAGCTTCGATCGAGCAAAAGGAATTGGACGACGCCAACAACCGCAGGTTTATTCCGCGGCTGTCATACTAAGAGGTCTGCCATGATCGTCACTCGCCGACGCAAGAAACCGTTTCCGTGGCGCCGCGTGCTGCCGCCCGCCGTAGCAGTCGCGTTGCTCGTTGCCGCGTTTTCGTGGGCGCCGTCACGTAATTGGATTGCTAACGGTCCGATGGCGCCGGTCTGGAAGTCCCCGCCAGTCCAGGCCGTTGCCGCGCCATTCAACGGCATGGCCCTTCAGCAGCGCATCGGTTCGCAAGACCGCGACATTGCGTCGTTGCAGCAACAGCTTGCCGACGCGCGTGCGCAGATCAACGATCGCGACAAGCAGATCTCAGAGCTGCAAAGCAATCTCAATTCTGCGCAAGCGGAAGCGGCTCAAGCGAAAGCCGCAAAAGCTGCGGCGCCCGCTCCGGCGAAGAGCGCGGATCCCAATGCGGCGCAAGGGCAAGGGCTGAGCTCGCAAGCAACGCCGGACATTCAACGCACGGCGCAAGTCTGGGCCGCGATGGATTCCGAATCTGCCGCGAAGATCGTCCAAAAACTTCCGCAAGATTACGTCGCGCGCGTCTTTGCGGTGATGTCGCCTGACGCCGTCGGCGCGATCCTCGAAAACTTGCCCGCCTCGTACGCAGCACAACTGACGCAGGAGCATCCGGAG
>CAZHGH010000023.1:33795-35183 GCA_964531205.1 uncultured bacterium | reverse complement strand
CGTGGTGGCGATTCCCGGAGAAGAGTACCCGGTGAGTTCAGCGCGTCCTGACGTTGTAGCGAAGGCCGCCGGAATTCATCCGGCGGCCTTCGTTTCTAAGAGCCGGACCATCGCGGCGGATACGCTCACGCCCATCTCCGCGTATGCAGCACTCGCGACGCCGGGCGCTTCATGCTTGCTTGAGAGCGTGGAGAGCGGCGGCCGCATCTCGCGGTACTCATTCATCGGTGTCGATTATCTCGATGCGCGCTCGTTCGAGGACGGCGGCGACCTCATTCCGTCGGTCCGAGCGTTTGTGAAAACCTATGGGCTGGACGCCCTCGTCGCGTTTTCGTACGATGCAGCGCGTCCGTTCGCGCGTTTGCATCCGAGAAGGCCGGATGCTCCGCAGATGCCGGCAGCATACGTAGCGATTCCTCGAACGTGGCTCGTATTCGATCACTTCAACGATAGCCTGACGATTACGAGTGTGGGCGCCGACGAACGGAAAGCCGCACATGCTATCGACGCGTATATCGCGCGTTTATTGTCGCAAAAGCCGGTTTTACCGGCACCCGTGCATGCCGTCGAGCCGATGACCGCCTCGATGCAACGCGACGGATATCTGGAGCGCGTCGCTCGTGTAAAACAGTACATCACCGACGGTGAAGTCTATCAGCTGCAACTCGGGATTCGGTTTTCGGCGGAATTCGAAGGTACGCCGTTCGATTTATATCGCGCGATTCGTTCGCGTAATCCCTCGCCGTATATGTTTTACGTCGACGGCCCATTCGGACAGCTGCTCGGCGCATCTCCCGAGTTTCTGGTTCGTTTGGAAGGGCGTCGCGCACGCATTCGTCCGCTCGCGGGAACGCGTCCGCGCGGAATGGACGAACGCGAAGATGCGGCGATCGCGCACGAATTGCTGGAGAACGAGAAAGAGCGTGCGGAACACGTGATGCTCGTCGATCTTGGAAGAAACGATCTCGGCGCAGTGTGTGAATTCGGGAGCGTGCGCGCAACGGAGTTGTTGCAAATCGAGCGGTACAGCCACGTGATGCACATTGTCTCGGATCTGATCGGCGACTTGCGTGAGGATCGTGATGCGTTGGATTTGTTCGCGGCGGGATTTCCGGCTGGAACAGTCACCGGGACGCCAAAGATTCGAGCGATGCAGCTCATCGACGAACTGGAGCCGGTGACGCGTGGATTTTATGCGGGAAGCATTGGGCGCTGGGCGTCAAACGGCGATTTCGATTCATGCATCACGCTCAGAAGCATGCACGTAAGCGGGAATACTGCGTACTGGCAAGCGTCGGCGGGCATCGTCGCGGATAGCGATCCGGAAGCGGAGTATGCCGAGGTGTTTCACAAAACGCGAATTGCGCGGGAAGTGCTTGGGTTATGAA
>CAZHGH010000023.1:32123-33695 GCA_964531205.1 uncultured bacterium | reverse complement strand
TATTCGTAGATAATTTCGATTCGTTCACGTACAACGTCGTACATTTGCTTGCGGCGCAGGGGCTTACGCAAGACGTGCTGCTGAACGACGATCCGCGTTTGCGGCCGGAGATTTTAAAGGAATATGACGCACTCGTCGTCGGCCCGGGACCGGGAAATCCCGGACAAACGCCGGGTGTCGTGCAATTGGTTCGTGCTGCCGCGGATCGCAAAATGCCCGTGTTCGGCGTGTGCTTCGGCTTGCAAGCAATCGGCGAAGCCTTCGGCGCACGCGTTATTCACGCGCCTGCGCCGATGCACGGAAAGGTATCGCAAATGCAACACAGCGCGAGCGGCATTTTCGAGGGTGTGCCGCAGCCGTTGAAAGCGACGCGATACCATTCGCTGTGTCTTGACCCCGACACGTTGCCTTCGGACCTTCAGGTTGTGGCGCGCAGCGAAGACGGGGTGGTGCAGGCAGTCAGTCACCGAACCTTGCCGGTCAGCGGCGTACAGTTCCACCCCGAGTCGGTGCTCAGCGAGTCCGGGGATCGGATCGTGCGCAACGCGCTGGGTCTGACGAATTGACAACCGGCTTCTGTTTTGTTAGAGTCGCTGCAATGAAGACTTCGGTCGCGCGTTATTTCTGGTGGTGGCTTGCCGCACATTCGATGCCGGTAAGTTAAGCGCGCTTTTTCCGAAGAACTGATAAAAATGTTCGAAGGCCGCCCTTACCGGGCGGCCTTCTTCATTATTCACTCTGGGAGCAATAGAACATCATGTACAAGCTTGCAAGCAAAGAACGTCAGCAGCGCACGGTCGTGCGAGTCGCGGGCGTTCCGTTTGGTGACGACGGTTTTACGATGATCGCGGGACCTTGCGCGATCGAATCGCCCGTGCAGATCGAGCGCACGGCGCGTTTTGTTGCCGATGCAGGCGCGCACATGGTGCGTGGCGGCGCGTATAAACCCCGCACGTCGCCGTATGCATTTCAAGGCCTTGGCGACGAAGGCGTCGAGTTCATCGGCCGCGCCAGCGACGCTGCGCAGATCCCGTCGGTCGTCGAAGCGCTCAGCGAGGCGGACTTACCCGTGCTCTCGCGCCACGTCGACATGATTCAAATCGGCGCGCGCAACATGCAGAACTTTGCGCTCCTCAAAGCTGCCGCGCGGACCGGCAAACCGATCTTGCTCAAGCGCGCCGTGTCGGCGACATTGGACGAGGTGTTGTACGCTGCCGAGTACATTCTCGTCGAAGGGAACCCCAACGTCGTCCTGTGCGAACGCGGTATCCGCGGCTTCGATCCCCATACGCGCAATGTGTTCGATCTCGGCGGCGCGCTGCGGCTCAAGGAACTCACGCACTTGCCCGTCATCGCGGACCCGAGCCATTCAACCGGACGGGCGAGCCTCATCGAGCCGGTTGTCCTCGCGGCCGCGGCGGCCGGGCTGGACGGCGCCATCGTCGAGGTGCATCCGGACCCGTCCACGGCGCTCTCCGATGCGGAACAGGCGCTGGACTTCCCCGCCTTCGAGCGCCTCATGCGCCGCCTCAAGGCCCTCCTCGCAGTCGCGGAGCCATCTAACATTCCCCT
>CAZHGH010000023.1:27874-32023 GCA_964531205.1 uncultured bacterium | reverse complement strand
AGCGCGCTTCCGATTGGACTGACCGGTTTCCGTGGTCTTAGCAAAGGCCTCGGTTTTGCCGCGCAGATCGATCAGAAGTTGCAAGACCTCACGGGCGGCGACATCCTCTCGCAACTCGCGGGATTGCTGCAAAGCGGAACGCCGATGGCAACCATCGTCGACAAAGTCTCAACCGAACTCTCCAAAGCGATTGCGAAGGCGAGCGGCAAAGGCGACGACGTCGACGCGCAACGCACGCTGCAACGTGCGCTTGCAAACGCACTCGCGCCACCGGGCACGAGTCCACCGGGCGACTTCAAAAATCAAGTCGCGACGCTCGTTCAACAAGTCAACGACATACTGAGCAAGTTGACGAGCAAACTGAATACCGCAGGGCAGAAGAGCGAATTCTCGGGACAGGTCTTGGACGCCGAAAAGGCGAGAGAACTCCCGGCCCAGCAAACGAAGCCAACGGCAGCGCAAGATGCGCCGGCCGCAATGGTTCCGTTTGTCCAATCGCTTTTCCAACAGGTCGCAGCGCAGCTGCAATCCGTGCAGCCCGGAAAAACGCAACAGGTACCGGCCACCACTCCGGCGCTTCCGGATCCGCTCGCGCGTATGCTCGCACGTGCGGCAAACGCGAGCGTGCAGCGTGGCGGCGAACCGCTTGCGAAACCCGCGGTATCAACCTCTAACGGTACGACTGCAACGTCGACGCTGTTTCAACGACTGATTGCGATCGTCGCGGAACGCGCCGGAACGCAGTCTGACAGCGGCGGCGGAAAAGAATCGCAAGATCGCAATTTCGGATCGAACGGTTTCTCATCCATACCCGCAACGCAGGCGCAAAACAACGTACCTACGGCTTCGGGATTCTCCGCACAACTCGCGAGCGTACCGGCGACGCCGGTTCACTCATCATATGGAAGTGCGGCAACTCCATACGCCGCAATCGATCCGCAATCGGTGATCGAGCAAGTCGTTAAAGGCATCGTCATTCGAAACTCCGGCGGTACGTCGGAGGTGCGGATGCGTTTGCAGCCCGAGCATTTGGGCGACGTCTCGCTCAAAATTACCGTGAACGGCAATACCATCAACGCCAGCATCGTCGCCCAAAACGCGGACGTTCGCGACACGCTGCTTTCGAATCAGCAGCAACTCGCGCGTACGCTTTCCGAAGCGGGACTCTCGCTCGGAAACTTTTCGGTCGACGTGTCCGGCGGAAATGCCGGCTTCACCGATCAGCGCGCACAGCAACAGCCGAAACTCTCACGAGTCGGCGCGTTTGCTTCGGTGCTGAATGGCGAGGACGACAATTGGGCCGATCCACGCTTCGGACCGCCGGTTCTTCCGGCATCCAAAGCGCTCGTGCTCAACTATTTAGTTTAGGAGTATATATGGCTAGCACAACTCCGGTTACTGGGACTAACGCCCAGCAACAACCCGCCGCAAGCACGAGCTTGGGCGGACAAACTTTGGGTTCGAACGATTTTCTGAAACTGCTGACAACCGAGTTGCAGAATCAGGATCCGATGAACCCGATGGACGACACGCAGTCGGTTGCGCAGCTCGCGCAATTCTCGGCGTTGTCGGCGACTCAGGAGCTCAATACGTCGTTCCAAAACTTCCAGTCCAATTTCGGGGTGATGCAAGCGTCGGGATTGATTGGTAAGAAGGTGACCGTCGTTTCTACGGACGCTACGGGCAATAGTTCCAACATCACCGGAACCGTGAGCTCGATAGCGGTGCAAAACGGCACGCCGTACTTCACTATGACCGATTCGAACGGCAAGCAGATGACCGACAACAACGGGGCACCGCTGCTGTTCTCAACCGGCAACATCGTAGGCATTGGGAGCTAAGACGTGGATCCCAAAGATGTGAACGCGATCGGCACTCCGGGAATCATTCCGGGTCCAGCGCCACGTCCGGTTGGCACGCCCGTACAAATTCCGCCAACTTCGGGCCCGAGTTTTCGCTCGGTCCTCGAGCAGCAGCAGAAGAGTACGACGAGTGCGCAACCGCTCAAGTTCTCGGCTCACGCCATGCAGCGTTTGCAATCGCGCAACATCCAACTCAGCAACGACGATATTGCGCGCATGAACGTTATGGCGGATAAGGCAGCGCAAAAGGGCGCCAAACAGTCGCTCTTCATGCTGCGCGACGTCGCCATGGTCGTGAGCATCAAAAACCGCACGGTGATCACCGCCGTCGATCAAGATTCGATGAAAGAAAACGTCTTTACGAACATCGATTCAGCGGCAGTGATCGGCTAGTAATAATACTTTCGCCCTGGACGGCTCGGAAGCCGAAGGGTGACGCGGCGTCGATCGATAGACGCGTCGCGAACACTATGAAAGGTCAAAGGAATGGCATTCGATTCGCTGTTCACGGGGATTTCAGGTCTGAATGCTTATCAAAGCCAGATCGACATGATCTCCAACAACATCGCGAACGTCGGCACCACCGGCTTCAAAGGCCAGCGCATGACGTTTGCCGATCTCTTCTATCAATCGCAAGGCTTTGCCAGCGCACCGACGCAAACCAGCGGCGGCGTCAATCCTCAAGAAGTGGGTTTGGGCGTGAAGGTCAATACGATCGACACGAACTTCTCACAAGGCGGCCTGGAAACAACGGGTCTTAACAGCGATCTCGCCGTCAACGGCGACGGTTTCTTCATTCTGCGCAATACAAACGGCACGGGTCAGCCGATTTACACGCGCGACGGAGCCTTCAGCGTAAACTCCAGCGGCATTCTGTACGATCCGGCAACGGGTCTTGCGGTGCAAGGGTTTATGGCGAACGGCAACGGTACCATCACCTCGGGCAGCAATCCCGGGACGATCACGATCCCGCTCGGGCTTTCGATGCAAGCTGCAGCGACCGGATCGGCTAATTCCGTGAAATACGGACCGGCAAATAACAAGAACTTCGACGTGAGCTTCGGCGGCGCGCTCGATCAAACGCAGTATGCGGCCGAAGCGGCAACTGCAGGTACGGGCGTTGCGAAGACCGTCTCGACGACGATCTACGATTCGCTCGGCAACGCTCATCAAGCGACGATTACGTTCAAGCCTGTCGGGCCGAATACGCTTGTCGGCGGACCGCCGCCGGCACCGGCGGGCGCGCTGCCTGCAACGGTGAACGACATCAACGGTAATGCGAAGACGCCTGCGAGCCGTTGGTCGTACTCCGTAACGTTCGCTGACGGCACCACGCCGACCACGAACAGCGGTTACGCCTTCTTCGATCAAAACGGACAGTACATCAACACGTCTTCGACGCCGGGCGCAACGGCCGGTACGGTTGGAACCATCGGCGCACCGAGCGCGGCGCAAGGCGACTTGTTGACGATTCCGGCGTACACCGCGGGCCCGCCGCCCACAGGCTGGGCGAGCGGAAACAATGCAGCCGCTGCATCGATCGGTCTCGACTTCTCGCAAATGGCATCGCTCTCGACGAGCGCGACCGCCTCGGTACTGAACCAGAACGGTTACGCTGCAGGTACGCTGTCGAACTTCACGGTCGGCCAAGACGGCACGATCACCGGTTCGTTCACGAACGGTCAGCAAAAGGCCATCGCGCAAGTTGCGCTGGCGACGTTCCAAAACGAAGCCGGTCTGCATCGCGTGGGCGGCAATTCGTTCCAGGAAACGGCGAACTCGGGCCTCGCGCAGGTCGGTACCGGCAACTCCGGCCGCTATGGCGCGATCATCTCCGGGTCGCTGGAGCAGTCCAACGTCTCGCTCGCAGATGAGTTCACGAAGATGATCGTCGCGCAGCGTGCGTTCGAAGCGAACACGCGCGGCATCTCAACGGCGGACCAGAATATGATGACGGTTCTGAACATCCGCGCGTCTGAGAACTAATTAGGTAAAGACGTCCCGTAGCACGCAAGGACACGGAGGTCCATAATAGAGCCCGCGGTCTGAACCCCTCAACCGCGGGCTCTATACTAAAGAGAGAGGCCCTACAGCATGATTCAGCTCACGCGACTTAATGGACAGCCCATAATGGTGAACGCCGACCTCATTGAATCGGTGGAGTCGACGCCGGACACCGTCATAACGCTAGTCAGCGGAAACAAGCTCATCGTCCGCGACTCTATGGATGCGATCCAGCAGAGCGTAATCGATTTTAAACGGAAGATTTACGGGCCGGCTCCGGTGT
>CAZHGH010000023.1:23189-27774 GCA_964531205.1 uncultured bacterium | reverse complement strand
CCTCAGGATGGCAAGAAGCCTGCCGATAAGGATAGGTAGGACCAGGGAGCGGACCGCGGAGAGACATTTTGGACTTTGCTACGATCCTCGGCCTCATTATTGCTTTTGGGGCCATTTTTTTAGCCGGTTGGGTGGGCGGCACGGACGCGCGCATCCTGCTGGGCCGTTGGGAAGCATTCGTGCTCATCATCGGAGGCACGATTGGTGCAACGATGATTTCCTTTCCCTTGCGGACGTTTACTAAAGGGTTCTTTGGCGGTTTTAAGACCGCGTTCACCGAGCCCGTCTATCACGAACGCGACGTCATCACAACGCTCGTCTCGTTTGCCGAAAAGGCGCGGCGCGAAGGTTTGCTCGCACTCGAGAACGAGGCCGCTGCGCTTGAAGACGATTTTATGCGCAAGGGCATCCAGCTCGTAATTGACGGACGCGACACCGACGTGATCCGCAAAGTGCTCGAGACGGAAGTCTCGCACGTTCAAGAGCAGGGCGCGAAGGCTGAAGCCGTGTTTATGAATCTGGGCGGATACTCACCCACGCTCGGCATCATCGGTACCGTTCTAGGCCTGATCGGCATGCTGCGCGGTCTTTCGACGATGGGCAGCAGCACGAACGTTGCCGGTTCGATCGGCGTCGCCACGGCACAAGCGTTTGTTGCGACGTTCTTCGGTATCATGTTCGCCAATTTGCTGTGGCTGCCGATCGGCAACAAAATCAAGGAACGCTCCGGACAGTTGTTGCTCGTGCGCGAGATTATGATTGAAGGCATTCTCTCAATCCAGGCCGGCGACAATCCGCGTCTTCTGGAAGAGCGCCTCCACGCATTCCTCGATCCGCTCGAACGCGAGACCGAGATCGAAGAGGGCGGCAGCGTTGCCACGGAGCAGCCGAGCTACTCGACTTAATGTCGCAACCGATAAAATCTGCGGCCCGCGCGGCCGAGAGCAGGCTCAAGAAAAAGCCGGAAGAGACCAAAGTCGAGACCGCCGGCATGATGCGCTGGCTGCTGACCTACGCCGACATGATCACCCTCATGTTGGCGCTCTTTATTATCTTGTTCGCGATGTCGACGATCAGCCGCGTTAAGTTTCAGCAGTTTGCCAAAGACGTCGCCGGCGGATTCGACAATCAGTGGTCCGTCAATCAGCCGCCGAACGGCGGCGTGAACGGTAAGGAATCGTTCAATGCCAATTCCAGCGTGCCGCTGATTCAAAAGCAGCTTCAGAAGTACGTCGAGCAGCATAAACTGCAAAGCCAAGTGCAAGTCCACATGGACCATCGCGGCTTGGTCATTACTTTACTTTCGGATAAGAGTTATTACGACAGCGGCAGCGCCGTATTACGGCCCCAAACTAAGGAAATTTTGGATGCCGTCGATTCATTCTTAAAGAAGAACCAGAACCTCATACGCGTTGAGGGCAACACGGATAATGTTCCAATTGCAACGGCGGAATATCCGAGCAATTGGGAGCTCTCAACAGCGCGCGCGGTGAACGTGGTCAGGTACTTGGTCGAAAACGATCATTTGGACCCGTCCCGGATCTCCGCAGCGGGATATGGACAGTATCATCCACGGACGGATAACAGCACAGCTGAGGCAAAACAGCAGAATCGCCGCGTTGACGTCGTTCTGCTCAATGCCAACCTTACTCGCGCTGAAAAGGGGCCGTAGTCCGTCATGTCCAGTCTCTCGCAAGAAGAAATCGACGCACTTATAAATCAACTTTCCAGCGAGCCCGTCAGTAAAGAGGACGCGCTCGAAGGCAAGAAACTCAAGTCCTTCGATTTCCGCTTCAACAAACGGCTTGACAAGTTTTCGAACAACCAGCTGCAGACGCTGCGCACGCTGCACGAAAACTTCACGCGTCTGCTGAACAACTCGCTCTCAGTCTACCTGCGTACGCGAGTCGAAGCGACGATCGTTTCCATCGAGCAAATCAGTTACGGCGACTTCATCGCGAGCATCGGCATCCCGTCGATCCTGTCGATCTACTCGATGGACCCGCTTCCGGGCAGCGGCATCGTTCAAGTCGATTTGAACCTGGTCTTCTCGATCATCGATCGTCTGCTCGGCGGGCCCGGCTGGTTCCCGCAGAAGCTTCGCGATCTCACCGACATCGAACGGACGCTCATGCAGCGCTTCATGGCGCGCATGCTGAACAGCTACCGCGAGTCCTGGAACTACCTGCTCACGCTTTCGCTGAAAATCGAAGCGCTCGATTCCAACCCGCAGTTCATTCCACGCATCATTCCGCTCGATCAAATCGTCGCGTACGTTTCAATGGAGCTCAAAGTCGGCGACATGGCGGGCGTGATGAACTTCTGCCTGCCGTATCTCGTGCTGCAGTCTATCAGCACGCAGCTGACCGACTTTCAATGGTCGCCGACGGTGATGGCCGGGCGCGGCATGACGGAAGAAGACATTCAGCAGCTGGCACGCAACGTCGAGAAAGCGGAAGTCGACGTGCAAGTCGAGCTCGGGCGCACGACCGTTTCCCTGCGGGATTTGGTGGCGCTGCAGCCCGGCGATTTGATTCTGTTCGATAAACCGACTGACGCAGCGTTGGTCGCGCGCATCAACGAACGCGAGAAGTTCCACGTGTATCCGGGCGTGTACAAGGATCGTCTCACGGTACAAGTTTCCGACGTGATTAGGAACGAGGACGAGTAACCGCCATGGCCGATATTCAACAACTCACCGATGCAATGCTGGAGGCGGCGGGCACCGTTCTAGGGCGGCTCGTCGAACAGCCTGTTGCCGCATCCGCTGCGACGCGCAACGACCACGAAGGCTCGATCAAGATTGATGCCGACACGCTCGTAACCTCTGCTGAAATTCCTTCGCTTGGCGTGAAGATCGTGGTTCGCTTCGTGAATGCCGATGTAAGCAAGATCGTGCAGCTCATGCTAGGCGGCGCGGATGACGCCGCAGAGATGGGCGCCATGCAGCTTTCGATCGTCTCGGAAACGGTGACGCAGATCGCAAGCGCGATGGCTGAAGAATTGGCGAAGAATCTTGGCGCCGCCACCGATGGCGTGCACGCCGATCTCTGCACCGATGCGACGAATCTGCCTCCGCCGCCGTTTGCATCCTACGAAGGCACCATTCAAGTCGGCGTCGATGTCGCGCCGCAAATCACGGTCGATTTCGACGGCATTGCGCTCTCGAAAATTGCCGGCGAACCGGAACCTGTGCCTGTAGCAGCCGCCCCAACTGCAGCCGCAGCTCCGCAGCCCGCGCCGACGCGGCCGCAAGCGCCGCCTCCCGCTGCGCAGCCCGTTTCGTTCGCGTCGATGACGCCGACGCAGACGCGTTCGCAATCGGGCAACAACCTGGATCTGGTACACGACGTTCCGCTGCAGATCAGCGCCGTGCTGGGCAAGACCGCGCTCACGCTGCGCGACGTCGTGACGCTGCAATCGGGAAGCGTGTTCGAGCTCGACAAGCTGTCGACCGACCCGATCGATCTGTATGTCAACAACATCCTGATCGCGCGCGGTGAAGTGGTCGTGGTTGACGACAAATTCGCTGTGAAGATCAGCGAACTCAACCCCACGGTCGAGTCGTAGGGCGCCTCGCACATGTCGTTCGTGGGCCAGTACATTCTGGCGCTGCTTGTCGTCGCGCTCATGCTGTTCGGGCTCTATACCGTCGTGCGCGCGCTCGGGCGCGGCCGTTTGGTCACATCCACGGATAAGCGCCTCGTCACGGTTGTCGAGTCGACGTTTCTCGCGCAGAACACCACGCTGCACGTCGTAAAGGTCGGCGAGCGATACTATTTGCTCGGCGGCGGTAGCGGGCACGTTACGAATCTCGCCGAGGTGTCGGGCGAACAAGTCGAGCCGTGGCTGCGCGAACAGCGCAACCTGTTCGATGCGCAAACGCAAAGCATCGCCGGTTTTCTCAAACAACTACGCAAGCCGCAACAATAATGCGATCGTTTTTCGAACGTCTTTGGAATCGCCACCGCGCGTTTCTCGTCCTTAGCGTGGTCTCGATTCTTTCGCTTTGGGTCATTCCCGCAATCGCTCAAGCGGCGACTGCACCCGCCGGACCGACGATTCCGATCCCTCAGGTCAACATCGGCGTCGGTCAAGCGAAGAACCCGCACGACGTTGCGACGTCGCTTCAAATTCTGTTGCTGCTCACGGTGCTCGCGCTGGCGCCTACGCTGCTGGTCCTCGTTACATCGTTTACGCGCGTTATCGTCGTGCTGTCGTTCGTGCGCACCGCTCTCGGCACGCAGCAAGTGCCGCCGAACCAGGTGCTCGTAGGTCTCGCGCTCTTCTTGACGTTTTTCATCATGGCGCCCGTGGTGAAAGACGTTAATCAAAACGCGCTGCAGCCGTACTTAAAGAATCAGATCTCGCAGCAGATCGCGCTCGACCGTGCCGCGCAGCCGCTGCGGAAGTTCATGTTCAAGCAGACGCGTGAGAAGGACTTGCAGTTGTTCTACTCGCTTTCGAGCGAGCCGCGTCCGCAGCAGCAGTCCGACGTCCCGACGTATATTCTGATTCCGGCGTTCGTTATCTCGGAACTGAAGACGGCGTTTGAAATCGGGTTCGCGATTTACGTGCCGTTCAT
>CAZHGH010000023.1:14396-23089 GCA_964531205.1 uncultured bacterium | reverse complement strand
TCTCGGAACTGAAGACGGCGTTTGAAATCGGGTTCGCGATTTACGTGCCGTTCATTGTCATCGATATGGTCGTAGCGAGCATTTTGCTCTCAATGGGCATGATGATGATCCCGCCGGTGATCATTTCGCTGCCCTTCAAAATCCTGATCTTCCTACTCGTGGATGGCTGGAACCTTACAGTGAACGCCATTTTTCAATCATACAAATGAGTATGGGCGGCGTGGTATAGCATGGGTTTCGGTGATGCGATAGGCCTAGGCCGAGATGCGATGTTCGTCTGCTTCATGGTCGCGGCGCCCGTTTTGCTGGTCTCGATGATCGTCGGCCTGATCATTTCCATCATCCAGGCAGTAACGCAGATCCAGGAACCCACGTTGACATTCATCCCGAAGATCATCGCGTCGGCGATTGCTATTCTGTTTTTCGGGCCGTTCATGCTCGCGCTGCTGACAGACTTCACGAGCCGGATTTTTATTCACGTCAAAGATTTTATAAAGTAGGACGTGGACTTATTTAACGTAACGCAGGGGCAGTTTGAGACGTTCTTGCTCATCGTCGTCCGCGTCTCGGTGATGCTGTTCGTCTTTCCGGTATTTTCGGCGAAACAGATTCCGGTGCTCGTGCGGATCGGCTTAGCGTTCCTTATCGCGTTCATTTTGTACCGTGCCGTCCCGCCGATGGCGATGTTGCCGGATGTCGGAGCCCTTGTCGCGGCGGTTGTCAGTCAGGTCGTTTTGGGCCTTATCGTCGGCTTCGTCGCGTATCTCGTCTTTCTGGGCATTCAGTTTGCGGGCGAGATCCTCGACATCCAAATTGGTTTTGCCGTCGCGAATATTTTGAGCCCGCAGACGCAGCAGCAAGTCACCGTGATCGGCGAGATGCAGCTCACGCTGGCTACGCTCATTTTTTTGGCGAGCGACTCGCATCTGCTGATGCTTCAAGGCATCGGCGGGTCATTTCATTTGATCCCGCTGCCGTACATCAATCTCGATCCGAGTGTGGCGGGCGACGTGATGGTCGTCTTGCAGCAAGCGTTTTTGATCGTGCTGAAAATCGGCGCGCCGGCCGCCGTCGCGCTCTTTCTTACGAATATTGCGCTCGGACTGCTGGCGCGCGTCGCACCGCAAATGAATGTCTTCGTCGTCGGCCTGCCGCTGCAGATCGGCGTCGGACTCGTGATGATGGCGCTGAGCGTGCCGCTACTCGGCTACGTTGCGCCGCAGCTTTTTCAACAGACCGCGCACGACATGGACACGGTTATGCGCGGCATGGCACCGCACTAACCGCTTGGCGTTCGCGTCGGCGAGGTTTGCGAAATCTCGCCGGTTTCCATGCGCCCTTGCGGCATCGCGCCGACATTCAGGCGCATCATGCTGCGGAATTTGCGTACGGATTCCGTGAGCATTTGGGCCTGCATCGGTTCGGCACTATCCGTCAGATGCGGAAACGCCTTTTGTTCTTCGTCCTCGATGTGCTCGAGAATCGCATCGCGTAGTTTTTCCGCGGTGCGCGGGAAGTCGGCGAAGTCGCCTTCCTGCATCATCGTGTCCAGCTTAAAGACTAAGACGTCGGCCTCAGCGGTTTCGTTGTAGAGCCGCTGAGACTCCCATTTCTTACGCGCCACTTCGCGCAGCGCCGGATACACGATATTCTCTTCGGTCGCGTTATGGATCGTCAACACGCCCTTCAACTGCTCGAACGTGTTTTTCATTCCTTCGCCTGCTGCGGACTGCGTTAGCTCGCTCAACAGCCGCTTGATCACTTCATGGTCGTTGATGAGAATCTCGGTCGCGTCGTTGCCGCGAACCGGTAATAGTTCGCTCATATCGATTTGCATAAAATTTCGATACCCGTTCAATGCCTGGGCTATACCTACTAAAAAGCCCCGCTTGTAGGCGGGGCTTTTGTTAGCTTACCTCCAGTTTTTAGAAGTAACTAATCTGACCGATTTTGGCGGCGCCGGTTTCGGTGAAGTAAACGCGGCTGTCCGGTCCGAGGACGAATTGGCCCGGCTGCGCGTTCGCCGTCTTGATTGGAAAGACGTTATCGGTGAATGGCCCTGAGATAATCGCCTGACCGAATTGGTTCTTCACCGCATCGCCGAAGTAGAAGTTCGCGTCGGCGCCGACAACCAAACCGGTGTCGCTGCCGACATTGGTCAGCGCGTAATCCGTCGCTACGCCGGTCGTCGTGATGCGGCCGAGCTTCGCGACATTCGCTTCGGTGAACCAGAGTGCGCCATCGGGCCCCTGCACGATGTTCGTCGGTCCAGCGTTTGCCGTCGGCGTCGGAAATTCCGTAATGGTGCCGCTCGCCACGTTCAGACGCCCGATTTTCGACGCTGCCTGTTCAACGAACCACACGTTCAGGTCTTGTCCAGTCACAAGGCCTTGCGGATTCGAGCCAGGTGTCGGAATGAGGAAGCTGCTGATCGTGCCGCTTGTCGTGATCTGTCCGATCGCATTTGCGCCCGGCGCGGTAAAGAAGAGCGAGGTCGTTCCCGGCCCAACGGCGATGAACGCGGGCTTCCAAGAAGCCGCGCCTCCCGGCGGTGTACCGAGCGGATACGTCGTCATCGCGTTGCCGCTTGCCGTCGTCATTGAAACGACTGTATCGGCACCCATCTCGGTGAACCAGATGTTGTTGTCCGGACCGCGCACGATACCGTAAGGCTGAGCCGTTGCGGGCGATACGGCGATTTCCGTCAGAGAACCGCCGGTAGAAATTTTGCCGATCTTGGGGCTGCCGTTTGCAACGCCTTGCTCGGTGAAGTACAGGAAACCGTCGGCTCCGACCGTGATCCCGAACGGCTGGCTGTTCGCTGCCACGGCGTACTCGTTCGTGACACTCGGGATGACCGGCGTCGGCGTGGGCAGCGGACCGCTGCCAATCACGTTTTTGTTGCCGCAGCCGGCCATGGCTACAACGGCGGATAATGCAAAAATTCCGGCTAGGGCTGCCTTAAGGCGCAATGTACTCTCCTGTAAAGGAAGCGGGGGCGCTCCAAACCTCCGCCCTATTCGTCGCAGTGTATAACGGTCCCGCCGGGTTAAGACTGCGTCTCAGACTGTTGCGGGTAGCGCAAGCAGCCGAATATACGTGTAGACGTGGCGAGACCAGAGCAGACTGAAAAGGCCACTCCAAAGCGCCGTGAAGAGGCGCGGCGGCGTGGTCAAGTTGCCAAGAGTCCCGAACTGGCCGGCGCAGCGGTATTCCTTGCCGGTGTTTTTGCGTTGCACGCGCTCATGCCCGTGACGTTCGCGTCGGTCAGCGCATCGCTTCAAGCGATTTTGTGGCGGATTCACGAGCACCAGGATTTCACGATTGCGTCCGTCTGGATGCTGTACGTGCGCACGTTCGGATCCGTCGGGCTACTGCTGGGCGTACTCTTCATCTGCGCGATTGTCGCCGGCGTCGGCGTCAATTTACTCCAAACGGGCGGCGTCTTTTCGCTGAAGCCCATCGTGCCGAGTTTCAACAAGATCAATCCCATCTCGGGATTTCAGCGGCTATTCTCAAAGCAAGTCCTCGCGAATCTATCAAAACAGCTGCTCAAACTCGGCGCGGTGCTGGTCATCATTTACACCACCATCGCCGCGAACATGACCTTGCTCTTCATGGTCGGGCAGATGTCGTCGCACGAGATGATAGACTTCGTCGGCGGCCTCATCTACAGCATTGCATGGAAGTTCGGCTTTCTGCTCGTGATCGTCGGACTGCTCGATTACGCCTACGAGCGTTGGCAGTACGAAGAGAGCCTCAAGATGAGCAAACAAGAGGTCAAGGACGAGTACCGTCAATCCGAAGGTAATCCGGAAGCTAAAGCCGCGCTTAAACGCCGCCAGCGCGAATTCGCGCGCCGCCGTATGATGGCGGCGGTGCCGAAAGCCACGGTCGTCGTCACGAACCCGACGCACTTTGCCGTCGCGCTCGAATGGGACGAAGTGAAGATGGAAGCGCCAGTGGTCACCGCCAAGGGCGCCGATCTCATTGCTAAACGGATTCGCGAGATCGCCAAAGAGCACAACGTGCCCATTATGGAAAATCCGCCGCTTGCGCGCACGCTGTACGCAAAGGTCGAGCTCGATCAATCGATTCCACCTAACCTGTACGCTGCCGTCGCGCAAGTAATTGCGTTTGTGTACAAGCTCAAACGGAAGACCATCGCTTAGCCATGGCCACTCAGCAAGCACAACCGGGCAACCTCATGGAGCGGATTGGCGCAACGGCACCCATCTGGGTCGCCGGCGCGTCGGTGATGCTCGTCGTGCTGATGATCGTGCCGATCCCATCGGTGCTGCTCGACTTCCTGTTGACGGTCAACATCATGGTCGCGCTGCTGATCATCGGTGTTTCGCTCTACGCCGAAAACGCGCTGGCGTTCAGCGTCTTCCCGACGCTGCTGCTGATCATCACGCTGTTCCGGCTTTCGCTGAACATCACCGCAACGCGTCAGATCCTCTTGCAAGGCTACGCGGGCGAAGTCATCAACTTCTTCGGGCAGATCGTCATCGGCGGCAATTACGCCGTCGGCTTTGTGATCTTCCTTATTCTGATCGTTATTCAATTCGTCGTCATTACGAACGGCGCGGGCCGCGTCGCTGAAGTTGCGGCACGCTTCACGCTCGATGCGATGCCTGGTAAACAGCTCGCCATCGACGCCGACTTGAACGCGGGGCTCATTACCGAAGCCGAAGCGCGCCAGCGCCGGCGCGACATTCAGCGCGCCGCGGACTTTTACGGTGCAATGGACGGTGCCAGCAAGTTCGTGCGCGGCGATGCGATCGCGGCACTCGTTATCGTGGCAATCAACACGATCGGCGGATTCATCGTCGGCGTGATGCAGCAGCACATGCAGTTGCTGCAGTCGCTGCAGCACTTCACGCTGCTGACCGTCGGTGAAGGCATCGTGACGCAGGTCCCGGCGCTGCTTATCTCGACCGCAACCGGTATTATCGTCACGCGGGCGGCGTCGGAAGGCGATTTCGGCCGGGATCTCACCAAACAATTGAGCGGCCAGCCTGCAGCAATTCTCATCGCCGCAATTATGACGGCGCTGTTCGGTATCGCGGGTCTCTCCCGCTGGTTCATGCTCCCGATCTCGGCGCTGCTCTTCATCTATTACTTCCGTACGCGTAACCGTCCGCCGGAGTCGCGCTCGGGACAATTGCCGACCGCCGCGCAGGCTGCCGCCACGGCCGGCGGAAGCGCGCAAGGACAGGCGGTCAAACCGGCGGAGTCCGTTGTGCCGCTCTTATCGTACGATCCGATGGAGCTGGAGATTGGCTTCGGTCTCATTCCGCTCGTCGACACGACGCAAGGCGGCGATTTGCTCGAGCGCATCACATTGATCCGCCGTCACGCGGCACGCGATCTCGGCATCGTCGTTCCACCTATTCGCGTGCGTGACAATCTGCAGCTCAAGCCGAGCACGTACGCGGTGAAGATCTACGGCCTCGAAGTGGCGAGTGCCGAAGTTATGGTAAGCCGGTTGCTCGCGATGAATCCCGGAACTGCGACGCAGCCGATCGATGGTATTCCGACAACCGAACCGGCATTTAATCTCCCTGCGCTTTGGATTCCGGAGTCGGCAAAGGCAGAAGCCGAGATGTCGGGTTATACCGTCATCGATCCGACGAGCGTCATCGCAACGCACATCACGGAGATCATCAAGAGTCATGCGCCGGATCTGCTCGGGCGTCAGGAAACCTCGGCGCTACTCGACAACGTCAAGACGCATTACCCCGTCGTCGTCGAAGAGCTCGTACCGAATCTGCTCACCGTCGGCGAAGTGCAGCGCGTTCTGCAAAACCTGTTGCGCGAGCGCATTCCGATTCGGAATCTGCTTCTGATTTTGGAAACGTTGGCGGACGCCGCGCGCGTTAGCAAAGACATTGATTTCCTAACCGAACGCGTACGCGCGGCGATGGCGCGCCACATCTGCGCGGAATATGCGGAAGACGGTTTGCTTTCCGTCATCACCGTCGATCCGCGGCTAGAGTCGCTTCTGGGTGAAGCGGTTCGTCGCGGCGAGGACGCATACGCACTGCTCGACCCCAACACGGTCGCGAAAATTTACACGTCGCTTACGAAACAGATGCAAGCGGCGCAATCTGCAGGTTTGCATCCGATCGTGTTGTGTTCACCTTCGGTGCGTTTGGCGCTCAAGCGTCTTACGGAACGCGCGGCGCCGCAATTAGTAGTCCTTTCGTACTCTGAGATCGCGCCGAATCTTCGTGTAGAATCAATCGGACAGGTTTCGACGACAGACGAAATGGCGCAACCGATGGAGACCACGATATAGTGCTGTTCAAATCACTGTTTCGCGTTGGCGCGAAGACGAAGAGCGTGCCGGAAGAGCGGCTTCCGGTGTTGCATTCGTTTATCGACGTAACGGTGATGGGCCGATCGGCACGTTCGGTTTCGGTGGAAGAGATCGGACCGGACGCGATCGTCGTCGGCGATATCGTTGGCCGCGCCGGTGAACGCGCCGCTTTCGTTTATCAGAACCCCGCCGGAAGATTCCGCTTCGGCACGACCGTCGACCAAGTCAAGGACGGCATGACGTATTTCAAAATGCCGGAGCGTATCGAAGCGCTCGGCGGCGGTGCGCAAAAACGTTCCAGTGTTCGAATGGACGTGCTGATCGCCGGCCTGTGGCGCCTCACGAACAATGGCAAGGGGACCGGCGAGTTCCTGAAGGGCAACATCCGCGACATCAGCCGTGGTGGGTGCGCGCTGATTTTGGACCGCGCGTGTAAGGTTGGTCAGCTTCTCGAAGTCAAGATGAACATACGCGCCGATGCGCCGCCGTTGACGGTGCTGGGCGAGGTCATGCGCGTCGAAGTGGTGCAGACGTCCGGAAAGCACTCGCACGGGCTGCGTTTCCACGGGCTTACGCCGGACGAAGACCGGGCCATCCTCGAGTTCATCAACAAAAAGCAGGCCGATCTACGCAGCCGGGGGCTCGCGTAATCTAATAAAAAGGCCCCGTATAGCCGAAAAGTCTTAAGATAGCTCTGTAAGGACGCAGAGCCGTACTTCTTTTGGGAGCGCGTTTAATGAGTAAGCGGGTCCTCATCGTCGACGATGCCGTCGTCATGCGGATGATGATCAAAGGGATTTTGAGCAAGAACGGATTCGACGTTGTCGGCGAGGCGCAAAACGGCGCGGAAGCGGTCGACAAGTACAAATCGCTCAGTCCCGATCTCGTCACAATGGACATGGTCATGCCTGAGATGGACGGCATCACGGCCGTACGTCAGATCATCAGCCACGACCCGAACGCGAAGATCATCATGTGCACGTCGATGGGGCAGCAGGCTCTCGTCGTCGAGGCGATTCAAGCCGGCGCGAAGTCGTTCATCACCAAGCCGTTCCAGCCGCCGAAAATTCTGGAAACGATCAATAAGGTGTTGACGTAACGTGAGCACGCAAAGCTTGAAGCTCAACGACCTCCAGAAAGACGCACTCAAGGAAGTCGGCAACATCGGCGCGGGACACGCTGCGACCGCGCTCTCGCAGCTGCTCAACGCGAAGATCAATCTGAGCGAGCCGCGCATCGACGTCATCAAGTTCCGCGATCTCGCTTCGCGCGTGGGTCACGAGAACCGCATGGTTGCCGCGCTCCACATGTATATCCGCGGTGAGTCGCCGGGCCAGATCGTCGTACTCTTCGATCGCGAACAAGCCGTCGACTTTGTCTCGCAATTTCTCAAACGCGTCATCGGAGACATTCAAGTCTTCGACTCGATCAACGACTCGACGCTCAAAGAGATCGGCAACATCATCGCCGGATCGTATCTGTCCGCCATCAACAACCTGACCGGACAGAACGTGCTTCCTTCGGTTCCGACACTGTCATACGGAACGGTGCAAGCTGCGTTTCGCACGCTCATGTCGATTCTGCCCGATCAAGACGTGTTTTTGATCGAGAGCAGCTTCCTGGATAAGGAACGCGAAGTCGCGGGGCAGTTCATTTTAATCCCCGAAACCGGGTCCATCGGACCGTTACTCTCCGTCTTCGGCGTAGAATAACCGGCAGTCACCATGAGTGACGATCTCTTCGATAAGTCTGAGTTTGTATCGTACTTCCGCGATGAAGCGGAAGAATTGTTGCAGCAGATCGACGCCGATCTGTTGCAACTCGAGGATTTCGTCGGCTCGGAGCATCCCGACAGCGAACTTGTAAATTCGCTCTTCCGCGCGCTGCACACGGTTAAGGGCAGCTCGGGAATGCTCGGGTTTTCCGACATCCAGAATCTGGCGCACAAGCTCGAAAACCTGTGCGATTTGCTGCGCAAAGAGCGCATGCCGCTGTCCGAGGGCTGCGTCGACATTCTCTTTGCGGGACGCGACTTTCTCACGGATCTCGTTGACGCTGCCATCAGCGGCAAAGAATCGCCGAACGGCCTGACCGATTATATCGGGCGACTGGAATCGTTCGTTGCCGTCTACGAAGAGACGTCGAACGTTATCGAAGGTAACACCGCGTCGGACATTTCGTTTGAAGAAGCTGCTGCCGAAGCCGAGCAGCAAGTCAGCGACGACGAGATTGCGGCGTTTGAAGCCGATGTGTGGCGGATGGTCGAGGCAGCTCGCGCCGCCCAAGGGTCTACGCCGCCGACTCCGCCTGCTGCACCGGAACCATTACCATCGCTTCCTACTGATGCAAGTGGGCCGGAGGCCGGGGG
>CAZHGH010000023.1:8866-14296 GCA_964531205.1 uncultured bacterium | reverse complement strand
GTGGGCGAACTCGTCATCAACCGCACGCGCATTTCCGACATCGCCAGTACGCTGGAGCGTGCGCTCACCGATAAGAACGGCGCGGCCGCGCAGCTCAACGGACACGCAAAAGCACTCGGTTCCCTTGCGAAGGAGCTTGCGGACAGTTCGGCACTGCTCGCGCGCACCACGAACGAGATCCAAGAATCGATCATGAAAGTGCGGATGGTCCCGATCGGTCAGGTTTTCGATCGCTTCCCGCGCTTGGTCCGGGACGTCGCGAAAGCGCGCGGCAAAGAGGTGCAACTGCAAATCTCCGGTGCAGAAACGGATCTCGACAAGACAATCGTCGACGAGGTCGGTGAGCCGTTGATGCATTTGTTGCGTAACTGCGTCGACCACGGTATCGAAACGCCGCAAGAACGTGAGAAACGCGGCAAGCCGCGCCACGGCACGATCTCGCTGAACGCCTATCACGAAGGTAATCAAATCATCATCGAAGTCAGCGATGACGGCAACGGCATCGACTTGGACAAGGTACGTGCGCGCGGGGTCAAGCAAGGACTTATCGGATCGGACGATCGGCTGACGGATCGCGAAATTATCGAGCTGATCTTTACGCCCGGCTTCTCGACCGCCGAAGTCATCAGCGATGTGAGCGGACGCGGCGTCGGCATGGACGTGGTGAAGAAGAACATCACGCGACTCAAGGGCGTCTTCGACGTGAACACCGTTCCGGGTGCCGGCACGACGTTTACAATCAAACTGCCGTTGACGCTCGCGATCATCCAGGCGCTGCTCGTTCGCGTCGTGGACGAGCTGTACGCGATTCCGCTCGACTCGGTTATCGAATCGCAGCGCATCGAAATGCAAGACGTGCGCACGGTCCACGGCAATGAAGTCATCACGCTGCGCGGACAGGTTGTTCCGCTCGTACGCATCGCGGACTTCTTCGAACTGGGCGGGGAGCGCGATCCGGACAAAGTGATGATCGTGATCGTCGGATTGCAAGGCCGTCAGGTTGGCCTGGTCGTCGATTCATTCCAAGGCGAACAAGAGATCGTCATCAAGCCGCTCTCCGACGTGGTTGGACGCATTCCGGGTATCTCCGGCGCCACGATCTTGGGCAACGGTTCGATCTCGCTCATCATCGACGTGCATTCACTCGTTTCCGAAGCTTATGCCAGCGGTCGCGTCGCGCGTGCCGAATATTCGGGGGTCTAAACGATGCTAAACATGGAAAACAAGGAGCAGCTCTCCGGCGAATTTGTAAAAGTCGTCTCCTTCCACCTTGGAAGCGAAGAATACGGCGTGGACATCGCGCAGGTTCAGGAAATCATCCGCATGGTTGAGATCACGCACGTGCCGCGCGCTCCACGCTTCATGGAAGGCGTCATCAATCTGCGCGGTCAGTTGATTCCGATCATCGATTTACGTACGCGCTTTGCGATGCCGCGCGTCGACACGACGAAGAGCACGCGCATCGTGGTCACGGAGATTGGCAACAAGCGCGTAGGCATCGTTGTGGACAGCGTCTCTGAAGTGCTGAATATTCCGCTCGAGCAAGTCGAGGATGCACCGGACATGATCGCCGGCGTCGGCACCGAGTACATTCAGGGCGTCGGCAAAGTCGGCGATCGGCTCATCATTCTGCTCGATCTCACGATGGTGATCACCGGCGACGAAAAAGCGCAATTGGAGAGCGCAGACTTAGCCGTCTGAACGTGATCGAACTTCTGCTTGGCGACGAAGCCGCGAGGCAACGCCAACAACTTATTTCGCGCTGGTCGAACTCACGTACCGGGTGGATAGCAATGATCGCACTCATTGTTATGGGCTCGCTGCTGGGCTCGCACGTTGGCGGCTCCTTACAGTTCGTCGGCGCCGGCTGGGGAAAGCGCTTCCTTTGGAGCTTGCTTTCGGTTTTCGTTGTCATCCTAGCCGTCGCGCTAGTGCAGCGGATCTTTGTGCGAATTTTGCCCGAGCCGGCGCGAATGGTGGTGGACTACGCGGCCTGGGCCATAACCTTTGTGGCCGTTGCCTTTATGGCGGCATATTTTAGTTAGACGCGCGCTAAACGCATCTCGCGCACTTCTTCGCGCAAACGTTTAGCCTCGAGGCGATCGTAAGCATTTCCGGCAGCTGCCGCGAGATCTTCAAACATTGCGCTCTCTTCGTTGTCGAGATCGGTGCCGTTCTCGTGCAGACCGTACACGCAGATCGCCGTGAGGTCGCCGTGCGAAAAGATCGGTACAGCGATCGCCGGCACGTTCCACCCGTGACTGTTGAGGCGAAGCGCGCAGCGCTCCCCTTGCAAATAGAGCGGTAACGCATCTTCGCGCGACGTCAACGAAAAGCGTGGCGGCGAAACGCCGAAGTAATGGCGCAATTCAAACGTTCCATTATCGTCGCTTGCAAAGAGGACGGCGCCCGAAAGCGCAAACGAGCGTACGGGCTCTTCGACGACCAGACGATCCACTTGCGCATCAGAGATCGTGAATGGCATGGCGCGAATGACGGTGCGCAAATGTTCTTCCGCCCGGTGACGGTTTCGAAAAAGTACCCGGTCGACCAAACGATCGACGCGCGCATGCATCGAGTTGAAGAAGAAGCCCAAAACCAGCGCCAACCCGATGTCCGCCATAAGTCCGGCATTCTTCGCGGAGACTGCGCGCGTGAAGAAGAGATCGACTAGGGCGAACGCGCCGACTGCTATTGCGGAAAGGACCGTGTAGACGACGGCTCGGCTTATCGCCACGTTGATGTCGATGATGTGGTGCTTCAGCACTGCGTAGAGTACTGTGAACGCGACTGTGAAGGCGTCTATACCGCCGAGCGTTCCCCAAAGCCAGTAAGGAATCGTTACTGTAGCGACCTCGGACGTGAAGTACATCACGCCGAAGACAAATGCATTTACGGTGAAAGCGAAGATTACCCAGCGAATGCGTTCGCGAGCCGAGGCATCGCTTGAAGCATACGTGATCAGCAGCAACAACGGCGGTACGATGGTCATCGCGATTTCGAGGACTGAAACGACGTTTGCTGCAGCGCCTAACGGCGTACCGTAGTAGACGGCGCCGACAATCTCCCACGTTGCAAGTGCGGCGATGCTCAACGCAACGGCGTACCCCAATGCCTCCGTTATACGGCGCCATCGCGCGATTGGCGGTTTTACAAGCAGATATAAGGCGAATATAAGTGCACCGAGCTGCGAGGCCATGGAGAATGCTGTAGAACTACCGACGGTCATTGCGATTTGATAAACGGGCGGACCGTACCAAATCACCGTGTTGATCGTCGCGCTCGGATTGAACGCCGAAAACACGAAAAATCCCCACGTGGCCCGGCTCGGTCGCAGCAACACTAATGCGATACCCGCAGCTAATAAAATGAGCGCGAAGACCATGCGCGGCAAAACGGTCGCCGTATCTGCCCGGCTCTCCGGTTCAGATGAAATGGTGGCTGTAAACCGGCGGTTGCCGCTTTGCACCACGACGGGGAAGCGTTGGAGCGGGTGAAGATTTTGGAAGTTCGCGTTGACGATTAACATACGGCTGTGTAGCGGCGTTGCGGCCAAGTCGACGCGATCTCCGGCATGTATACCGGCGCGTTCTGCCGGCGAACCGCGATCGACGGCCACCACGACGTTACCGTGGCCGATCTTGAACCCCGGGGTACCGAGCGGATGGCCGAAAACACGCGGCAAGTCAGGCGCCCACAGCGAAATCGAGAAGAGCGAGACCAGCACGACGATGATGAGCCGGTTTATCATGGCGCCTCCGCGGCCCTTAACATAGTTTCTTAATTAATTAGTTGACAAGCGGGCGGGCGAGGGGGTATAGTCTATTAAAGAATTAGGAGTGGAGGAATCCGTGGCCCGCAAAAAATCACAAACCCTAACCGAAGCCGAGCTGCGATTGATGGAAGTCCTTTGGCAAAAAGGGCAAGCCACGGTCGCAGAAGTGACGGAGGCGTTGCCGCCCCCGCCTCTGGCGTATAACACCGTACTGACGACGATGCGCATCCTCGAACAAAAAGGCTACGTCAGCCATAAAGAGGACGGGCGCGCGTACGTTTATCAACCGCTGATCGAACGCGACGATGCGGCGAAGTCGGCCGTCGGTCAAATTCTCCAACGCTTCTTTGGAAACAAATCGGGCGCTTTGGCGCTACGTTTAGTAGAAGAAGCGCGTCCGAGCGACGAAGAGTTGGACCGCCTCAAAAAGCTCATCGAGCAGTACGAGGAGCAAAAATAATGCCGGCTTCGATCAGCGCCCTAGAACCGGTCGCACGCATTGCCGTTGCGACTCTTTTTAATTCCCTCTGGGAGGCCGCGCTTTTAGCGCTGGCCGTGGCGCTGATCGTGCGCGTGTTTCCGAATCTCAATGCGACGACGCGGTACGCCTTATGGTCCATCGCACTCGTCGGTTCACTTCTGTTGCCGCTCGCAACGGCACTACCGCAGATTACCGTTCAGCATGCGGCAATCGCGCCGGTGAACGCCGCGCACTCTAGCGGAGTGCAGAGCACGACTGTGCAAAACGCGGCCGTGCCTCGCTCGACGGCCAAGCACGTGCGGCATGCCACGCATGTCATAGCGGCGCCCGTGCAAACTGCGCGTCCTGCATTCCGGCTGCCGGATCGTTTGCACTTCTCGCTGCCCGAGTACGTTGCGCTGGGTCTGTTCATTGCTTGGGCGGTCGCAACGCTCGCAATGCTTATTCGCCTCGGTGTAAATCTGTGGCGTTTGGAACGGCTCAAAACCGATGCGTTGCCCTTGCCCGTCGATTATCGCGATCGCTTAGCGCGGTGGAGCAAAGCGGAGAAAGGCGGACGCGACGTTCGCTTGTGTGTCTGCGATCGCATTGAAGTTCCCGTCGCGGTCGGACTGTTCGACTCGATGATCCTCATTCCGCAGCATCTGCTCCAGACGCTTTCGCAGGAAGAAATGGATCAGATCATGCTGCACGAGCTCGCGCACTTGCGCCGTGCAGATGACTGGACAAACGGCCTCCAACGTGTGATCCAAGCGCTGTTTTTCTTCAACCCCGCGGTTCTCTACATCGCCCAGCAGCTCGACGTCGAACGGGAAGTCGCGTGCGACGATTGGGTTGTTCACGAAACGCGCGAAGTACGTCCGTACGCGACGTGCTTGACCAAAATGGCCGAAGTAACGGTTTGGCCGCATCGCGCGCTCGCGGCGCCTGGTGTATTTGTGACGCGCCGCGGCCTCTCCGTGCGCGTGGAACGTCTGCTGCGTGCCGGGCGCAACGTACGCACGAGCGTTGCGTTCGGCCCGGCAGGCGCTGCGGTCGCGGCTTTGGTGGTGTTGTTCTTCGTGCTGCAAACCGTTGCACCGTCGTTCGCGTTTACGTTGCCGCAAGAGCAGACCGCAGTTGCCCGTGAAATTCCTCCAGCGCCGAAACCGGTGGCGCATCAAACGCTGAAATA
>CAZHGH010000023.1:0-8766 GCA_964531205.1 uncultured bacterium | reverse complement strand
TTGCCCGTGAAATTCCTCCAGCGCCGAAACCGGTGGCGCATCAAACGCTGAAATATACGGCTAAACCGGTTACGAAGATCGTCTATGTTAGGCAGTCCGAGACTAAGACGACAACAGCCTTACCCGCAGCTGCTGTACAAACGGCACCGCCGGCGCCTCACGTGCACGTTCATGTCGCGATGCTGCCGAAGATGGCGCCGATCGCGCCGAATCCTGTCCTGCCGCCGGATTTTGCCAAGAACGTGGCGGCAATAACGAGCAAAAGTATTCATCAGGCGATGAAAAGCGTAGCGTACGACGGATCGCACGGGCAGAGCGCAAATTGCGTCGGCTGCGATTACAGCGGGCAAAATTTGTCGGGTCACAATTTCCGCAACCAGCGCATGAACGGCGCGGACTTCAGCAAAGCGAATCTGCAAAATGCCGATTTCAGCGGAGCGGTGCTTGTCGGCGCGGATTTCAGCGGCGCCAACTTGCGCGGTGCCTCGTTCAGTCACGCCGTGCTCACCGGGTGCGATTTGAGCCGTGCAGACGTGACCGACGTGAACTTCGACGGCGCAACGGTGACCGGCTGCGACGTCAGTGCAAAGGCACTGAGTCCGCATCAAGCATCCGCGCTCATTCATGCGTGCCGCAGCGGCTGTGATTTCACGGGTGCGAACCTGCAAAACCAAGATTTGCATGGACTCTCGATCACCGGTGTAGATTTGACGCACGCCGATCTGCGCGGTGCGAATCTCTCCGGTGTGAACTTTAGCGGCGTGGATCTAAGTGGGGCTCGCATGGACGGCGCGAATGTCGACGGCGCGCGGTTTACGGGTTGCGATTTCTCCGGCGTGGATCTGCACAACGTCGATATGAGTAGAGCGATGGTCGTCGGCACCCGTTTCGATCGGTAACGTACACTTAGACGAACAACATTCTGGTTGGAAAAACGCTCGTGGCGTCACGGGCTTGCTTTCCCGCACCCTTCAGGAGGAAAGATGGCGTACTTACAGTTGGTATTGATGAGTTTGTTGCTCGCGGCGAATTCCGGTGTCCCGCAGAATTGCATCGGCTGCGATTTCGGCGGCATGGATCTGCACGGGAAAAACTTGCGCGACGTTTCCTGGACCGGTTCCAATCTGCGCGGTGCGAACCTGCGCGGTGCGGATCTCCGCGGAGCGCGCTTAGCGGGGATCAACCTGGAAGACGCGGATTTGCGCAATGCGGATTTAACCGGCGCGATGCTCGCGGGGACGAACTTGCGCGGTGCGCGTTTGGACGGTGCGCGTTTGAACGACATCCGCCTTGCGGGTGCCGATCTCTCCGGTTCGTATCTCGGCGGTTTAGCCGACGATCAAGCTCGTGCGCTACTTTCGCACTGTGCGGGATGCGATCTCAAACGCGTCGATCTCCACGGCAAGAACCTCGACCGCGTGAACATCGTGGGTTCAACCTTTACGGATTCGAATCTGAGCGGTGCCTCGTTTAAGGATGCGGGGCTGCAAGCCGACAGTTTTCGTAATGCCGACCTGCGAAACGTCAACTTCTCCGGAGCCGCGCTCTGCGGGCACGACACGGAAATTACCGATGGCAACGTGGTAAACTACGGCAAACTGCACTGCAGCGATTTCTCAGGCGCTGACCTTCGTGGCGCCAACCTGCGCGGCGTCCAAGTCTGTGATTACGTGCGCAAGAGCGAGCGCCGTTGCAGCGCCTTGGATGCAAACACGCTACGCGACCTAGGGCACGCGAATCTCACCGGTGTGCAAGGTCCCTGAGCAAAGGTAGCAGGCGGCCGGGGGCAGTTTTACCGTATAATAGGCTGCAATGCAATCACGTCTTTTCGCGGGGCTCACGCTCGCCGCGCTAACCGCGTTAAGCGCGGGCATCAGTCCGGCCGCCGCGACGGCGCCCTCTCCGGCTGCAACGCCGCTCAAGACCATTACGCACATTCGCAGCAGTCCGCTATGCACGGGCTTACGCCGCGCGATCGGTCCTGCGGTCGGCAAAGTGCTTCAGAACGATGGCTACATCGCGCGTAGCCGGCCGATGTTCCAAGATTTCGTCGCGAATTCGACGCTGGGCAGCAAATCGGGCCAAGACATGGACGTGATGCACATGGAGAGCCTGATCGGTCCGCTGGTGCAAAACACGCAGGCTATCGAACGTTATCTCAACGATCCGATCTTGAAGCGCCGTCCGCTCACGGACACCGATAAGCAGTTGATTGAGATGCGCCAACATTTGCTGGCCGTCCTCAATCAGCAGAAACAGACGTTGGATCTGATCAGCGGCTTTGTGGACACGCAGCAAATGGGCGAATTGCAAGCTGCGGGACACGAGTACGATAAAGCGCTCACCGGAAGCGACGTCGGTACAAACGGACACAGTCCTACGGCAGTCAGTACGCCTGCCGGTGCTCCGACGACTCCACCGAACGACTTGCTCAATGCCGGCTTGCCGAGCACGCCGACGGATCCGCGTAAGACCGATCCGCGTTACACCGGTACGGACAACGCCCTAGGGTACAACCCGCTCAAAGTTTTTGACCAACAAGTCGGCGTGTACCAGCAAGGGATCAGCGCGAACGAAAATCTCGCTGCGCAAGCCGTTATTAAAGCGGCGGTCGAGTGCGGCGGGACGATTCCGCCGCCCGCTCACGTCGTAACGCCGTCTCCGACGCCGTAGCCGCCGCCTCCGGGCGTTTGCACGACGATCGTTTCCTCCGGCGCGAAAGCGAATGTCGCTTTTGCGCCGATTGTTTTTTGCGTTCCATCGGCGTTTTTCAGCACGTGTTTTCCCACTGCGCCGTTACCGCCGCCACGCGCGCCTTGCGGCGCAACCGCATGGCGTTCCGCCAGCAGCGAGACACGAGCGGAGCCGCCCGTTAGCGTAAGCGCGCGAATGAGTCCGTTTCCACCGCGATAGCGTCCGCTTCCGCCGGTGCCTTCAGCGAATTCATAGCGCGTAACGCGCAAGGGATAATCGCGTTCGATCGCTTCAATCGGCGTGTTGAGCGTATTGGTCATGTGGCATTGAATGCCGTCGATGCCGTCCATCGTCGGCCGCGCGCCCATGCCGCATCCGTTTGTTTCGTAAAACGCCCAAGTCGTGCCATCTTCACGCGCTCCGCCGATCATTACGTTACTCATCGTGCCTCCGCTCGCAGCGGGAACGCGATCCGGTGCGGCCTGCGCGAGCGCGCCGAGAACGAGATCGGCGTTGCGCGTGCTCGTCTCAACGTTGCCTCCCGATACAGGCGCAGGGCGCCGCGGATTGAGCACCGTGCCCTCCGGCACGAACACCTCAACGGGACGGAAGCAGCCTTCGTTCATTGGAATCGTCGGATCGGTTACCGCGCGCAACGCATAGTACACCCCGGAAAGCGTCACGCCGTAGACTGCGTTCATCGGAAAATCGAGTTGCGCCGCGGTTCCGGTGTAATCGAAGCGCGCGGTTCCATTCGCAAGCGTCAGGCGCACCCGTAGTTCGATCGATGGTTTGCCCGTGCGGTCTTCCAGCACGTCGCGTTGTTCATAGGTGCCTTCACCGAGCTCGCGCAGCGCCGATCGCATCCGCGTCTCGCTGTCATTTAAAAGCCGTTCGATGGCTGCTTCCACGACACTGACGCCGTAACGCTCGTAGAGTTCGAGAAAACGGCGTTCGCCGGTATAATTCCCCGCTGTTTGCGCGCGCAGGTCTCCGCTGCGCGCTTCGGGCGTCCGCGAATTCGCGCGGAACAGGGCGATCGTTGCGTCGACGGATCGATCGTCTTGAACGAGACGCGACGGCGGCATCACTAACCCTTCGGCAAAGAGATCGCCCGCGTCCGCAGACATCGATCCGGGCACCATACCGCCCACATCCGTGTGGTGCGCTTTATTCGCAGCATAACCGGCAAGTTCGCCACGGAAGAAGATCGGACGAATCACCGTGACGTCGTTGAGATGCGTGCCCGAAACGTACGGATCGTTGACGACCCACATCTCGCCGGCCTGAACGGCGCCGTAGTCGCGTTCGATCGCTTCGAGCGTTGCGCGCAGTCCCCACGGCAGCGAGCCGAGATGCACGGGAATGTGTTCCGCTTGGGCGATGAGCCGGGCGTTCCGGTCGAAGAGCGCACACGAGTGATCGAGCCGTTCTTTGATATTCGGCGAATACGCGCTGTTGCGCACTGCGATGCCCATCTCTTCACTCGCGTAAATCAGCGAGCTTTTAACGATCTCGGCCGTAATCGGATCGACGCTCATGCTTCCCACGTGTATCCTGTGTAGTTTGCAAGCTGCGCAAATGGGCTCTCGTTGCGAAACGCCGAGAGCCAAAGGCGTCTCGCGCGCTTGACATAGCGATTGCGGTCTTGCTTTGTGCGAAAGCGCACGACGTCCGCTCCCGTTTTCTCCGCGCGTTCGTTCAGCACAACGCAATCGTGCGCGGCGCCTAATTCATCGGTCATCCGGGAAAGCAGTTCCGCCGATGGCTGGAGTTCGGGATGTTCTTCGGCGAAACGTTCGATCGCGTAGCGCAGCCGTTTGCATGCTAAGCGAAAAGCATGCATCGCGTCGTCGTCCTCGCCGGCGAGCGCAGCTTGGTGCGCGAGGCATTCCGCAAAGCGAATGCGCAGGATTTCCCGAATCGCTTCTTCGGGCGCCGCAACGCCGCCGAACTCGATCTCGTGCGCGTCTTTCATGGCCGCAGCTCCGGAGCCGTGCCCGTAATGACGCGCTGCAGTTTCGAGCGCTGGCGTCTGCGACGCTTTCTAAGATCGGCGGAGAGCAAGTCTAATTCCTTTGCTTCGTCGTCGAAGGCGTGTTCGCAGTACTCGCCGATGCGCTTGAGGAGCACGTCCGCATCGCGTACTTTGCCTGCGCGCCGGTGCAACTCATGAACGCGTTCGAGAAACTGCGGCGCGACGCCGGCGAGCGGACCAAGGTCCTCGAGCGCCGTGCGTAAGCGAGCCAATTCCTTGCGGGCCGCGTGCAGGCACTTCGCGGACTTTGGCTTACGGCAGTACGCTTTGAGCGCGTTGCCCGCGCTTTCGATCTGACGATGGATCACTGACTGCGCCCATTGCTCGAGCTCCGCGTTACGCGTTGCCATGCTGCACCACCAACATCGCGCTATCGTTCTGCGCCGACCATCCCGGCGGAACGTAGGTACACGTATCGTATTGTTCGATGAGCGCCGGACCGGCGATCTTCGCATTGGCGTCGAGGCGTTCGCGTGCAAAGACCGGCGCCGGGATATAGCCGTCCTTAATCCAGAGCTGACGCGTCTCGATCTGCGCAGGACCGTCTGCTTTTGAAGTGGTTGCAACACGTTCTAACGGAGCGAGGCGTCCTATTGCGGTAAGGCGTGCGTTTACGAGTTCCACCGGTTCACCGTTGACCGCGTAGCCGTAGCGCCGCTCGTGCTTGTCGTGAAAGCCTTGCGCGATTGCGGCGACATCGCGCTCGTGCTCGATCCCGAGTTCGAAACTCTGTCCGCGATAGCGTGCATCGTATTCACGTGCGAAATCGATGGCATGTTCTTCGGCGCCTTGTTCGCGCAGAATCCGGCGGCCTTCGCGTTCCAACTCTGCGAATATTGCGCTTAATTCATTCTCCTCGAGTTGCGGGGTCTCACGCAGAATCGGCCGCACGAAATTCGCGCGAAGCTCTGCCACAAGTAACCCATGCGCGGAGAACACACCGGGGTCGCGCGGAACGATAACGCGCGTAATGCCGAGTTCTTGTGCAAGCGCGGCGCCGTGCAACGGGCCGTTTCCGCCGAATGCAACCATTGTAAATTCGCGCGGATCCAGACCGCGCTCGACGGTGACGATGCGCAGCACTTTCGCCATCTGCGCGTCGACAATGCGAACGATTCCCGCCGCGGTTTCTTCAGTTGATAAACCGATGCGTTCTGCGAGTCTCGCAATTGCCTCGCGCGAGCGCTGCGCATCGATGGGAAACGTTCCGCCTACGAGCGCGCGTTGATTCAACCGGCCTAGCACGACGTTCGCGTCGGTAACCGTCGCTTTATCGCTGCGGCCGTAACACGCAGGTCCCGGATCTGCGCCTGCGGAGATCGGCCCGACGCGCAACGCGCCGGCTTCGTCGATCCACGCAATCGTGCCGCCACCTGCACTTATCTCCGCCAGATCGACGAATGGGAAGCGAACCGGATAGCCGCTGCCTTTTACCGAGCGTCCACTGTGCGTTGTGCCGGCGGCTTCGAATTCCGTTGCAACTTGCACCGCGCCGTCGACGATGGTGCCGGCTTTTGCGGTCGTGCCGCCCATATCAAATGAAAGAACGCGTTCGACATTTACGGCGCGGGCTAAGTGCGCGGCGCCGATGACGCCGCTTGCGGGTCCGCTTTCAATGATCGCCGCCGGACGGAGAGCCACGTGATCCGCTGCGGCCATTCCGCCGTTACTCTGCATGACATAAAGCGGTGCGCGAATGCCGCGCGTTCGCAGTGCTTCGGCGAGCCGATCGATATAACGCTGCACAATAGGCAGCAGCGCTGCATTTACCACGGCCGTCGAAAAGCGTTCGTATTCGCGGTACTCTGGATCGATTGCAGAAGAGCGCGTGACGGGAACGCCGGGCATCGCCTGCGATATCGCCTCGGCTAGGCGGCGCTCGTGCGAATCATTCGCATAAGAGTGAAGCAGGCCGATTGCAACCGCATCGGGTTCGCGGCTTTGCACTTCGGTAACGACGCGCTTCACTTCATCGTCGGAAAGCGGCACGAGCGCGTTACCCTGATAATCCATGCGTTCGCGCACCGTGACGCGATTTTCGCGCGCAACAAGTGGCGTTGGGCGCGTCACGAATAAATTGTAGACTTCGCTGCGGTTTTGACGGCCGATCTCGATGACGTCGCGAAAGCCTTGCGTTGTCACGAACACGACCGTGGGCAACTCCAAATGCATCTGTCCGAGCAGCGCGTTCGTCGCAATCGTTGTTGAGTGCGCGAGGTATTCGATGTGCGGCATTTCCGCATAGCGTGAAAGCAACGCGTCGAGTGCAGCCAGCACACCTTCTTCGGGCGCGCGTGGCGTCGAGGCGCATTTCAAAACGGTTCGCTCGCCGGTTGTGGTGTCGACCGCAACGAGGTCGGTAAACGTGCCGCCGACATCGATGCCGATGCGGAGCGATGGCGCGCTGTGCTTCACATCCAAAGAACTCGGTGCGCCGCTTTCGCGCCCCTGCCGTGAAGGTAGGCGAGCGGGGGCTGTCTTACCTATGGCATGGTCTGGGCACTAAGGCCTACGGGAGGGCACGACGTGAACCGTTCCTATTTTGCCGCTTTGTTCGCGGCGTCTATTTTGCTGGCAGCATGTGGCGGTGGGGGCGGCGGAGCCGGAGGCGGTTCGACTCTGCCCGGCGCCGGCGCAAACTTCACAGGGCCAACTCCGACGCCGCCGGGGACCACGGCGCAGGGCACGCTTGTCGACGATCCCTCGGGCACGCCGCTTTCGGGCGTTACCGTGCGGCTCGATCCGTGGACGGTTTATCCGACGCCGGGCCCAACGCCGACACCGATTGCGACGACGACTACGGATCCGAGCGGTCACTTCGCCATCAGCGCAAAGAACGGCACGTACCTTTTGGTGATCGGGTCGGATAGCAACACCGACACGGCACGGCCCACAATCCACGACAAACTTGTGTTGAACGGTCAAACGGTTTTGACGGCTCCTACTATGCCGCCGTTCCCCGGCGTCACGCCGCCTGCTGTTGAGACGAGTGCGAACTACCGCTTGGCAAATATCGATCAGACATTGGAATTACCGTGCATCCAGGAGTTTGATGCACAACGCACGGCGCACTCGCTGCCGCTTCCAGTTGTTGATGAATGGCTAACGGAGAATGCTCGAAGTGCTGAGGCCCAATCACAAGGTTTATCCATCGGCCAGGTCTCATCTGCAAATCCGTTTGGCGCACTCACCACTGCGAACACAAAGCAACAAGGTGGCACAGACTGCAAAGGAATGATCGATTATGTGTTCCAGCAATCGTTTTCCTACGCTGTAAATCCCGGCGCTTTGTGGTTTGCAGGCACGTACCTAGGCTACCAGGGTGGCAGCTACAGTGCTTATGGCATAGCGGAGTTCCCATACGATCCGCGCGTCTATACAGATCCCAACGCAATCCCTTGGCCGTAATTTCGAATACGAACAAGACATCTAATCGTTAATAGTTATAGTGTCCGTCGTAACGTACGAGTTGCTTATTGAACAGTGGTAACCACCACTTTTCCCCAACGTTGCAGTCGCTCGCTGATACTGAGATTGTACAGTTATCCTCGCGGTTCCGGTTCCCGTTCGAGTAAATGTGGTCCCATCCCAGGTGCCGGGGCCGCTAAATGCGGTTGTTCCATTCCCCGTATAACCATTCGATGTTGCACCGGTCGACGGATCGCACGCACCTCCGCCATCGTCTAAATAACTATATGCGATAACGCATTGTATCCCGATGCCTATCGCCGTGTAACTTGGATCGGAGCCGCTACAGCCAGCCACTTGGAAATAAACCGTTGCTGTCGTGCTATAAGCGTCCTTCCAGGAGTTAGCGCATGTACTGTGCGGTGCTGAACCCTGCATACGTAAACCCACGTGCGAGCCACTATACGAGGCTGGGAAAGCGCTCGCCGCGATAACGAATGTTCCGCATCCAATGTTGTTGTTTGAAAAGCTGGTTGCTGTGTTGTTCGGCTCATACAGCTCAACATTACTACCATTTCCATCATTAATCGTAATGCAGCCGCTACCGTCAGTGTAAGCGGTGACGC
>CAZHGH010000022.1:35683-39292 GCA_964531205.1 uncultured bacterium | reverse complement strand
CCGCGCGTTTTAAAGTTCTTCGATATCTCGGTGCTTTCGTCGGCGTCGATGGGACCGGCGTACAGTTTAGCTTCGACGATGGGACCGATCGTCGCGGCCGCCGGAACGTTTGCTCCACTGTCATTGCTGTGCGTCTCTGCCATCATGCTGTGCATTGCGATCGCATTTGCACAGCTCACGCGGGTTGCGCCGAACGCAGGATCGTCGTATTCGTGGATTCGCATGGCGTTCGGATCTCATGCCGGCGCGTATGGCGCGTGGTTGCTTATTCTCTCGAATTTTTTCGCGACGATGGCAACCGCGGTGCCGGCGGGCATCTATACGTTGGATCTGCTTGCTCCCGCACGAGCGCAGAATCCCGTGTGGGATGCGGCGGTCGGCGCCGCGTGGATCGTCGCAAGCGTCATCTTGCTATACGCCGGCGTGCGACCCACGGCGTTCGTGACGTTGCTTGCGTTAGCTTTGGAACTGGGCGTACTCGCAGCGTCGGCAGTCGCCGCCGTGCTGTTACCGCATCATGCGGCGGTTCAACAAAGCGCAGTTCATGACGTACGCGCCTTAAAAGTCTCGCTGTTCGGTTTTGTGAGCGCGATGACGCTCGGTGTCTGGATGAGCGACGGTTGGGAAGTCTCCGCATCTACATCCGAAGAAGTCAACGATGACGCGCGTGCGGCGGGTCGCGCAGGCATTACGGGATTGCTCGTAACGACGGCGATCCTCGTTATAGCAATGACGGCGTACTTGCATCTCGGCAGCGCCGCGGGATTCGCCGCAAACCAAGCCGATGCGATGCGTTACGTGGCGGATCTTCTCGGCAATGGCTTATGGCGGTCCGCGATCATTACCACCGTACTTATTTCGACCGCGTCGACACTATGGACGACTATTCTGTACCTTTCGCGATCGACGTACGCGATGGGCCGCGATGGGGTATTGCCGCGTCTTCTTGGAACGTTAGACGTGCGCAGCGAGCCGCTCTGGTCGCTCGCGATCGTCGGGCTGTTGGCGACGGCGTGCGAACTGCTGACCGGATTCTCTCCTACAGCAGCCGATGCGCTGACCGCCGTTCTTAACGCCAGCTCGGTGTTTCTCGGCCTGCTCTTCATCTTTAGCGCTGCGGCAGCGGTGCGGCTTTTCTGGACCGAGCGCCGGGCGCGCTTGGCGGGCGTCGTCGTCCCGGCGATGGGGTGCCTGGCGCTCCTGGCGGTCGTGGGCGCAACCGTTGCCTTCGAGCAGCGGTCCTTGCAGTATTACGCTATCGGAGGGGTATGCTTAGGGGTACCCTTCGCTGCCTGGAGGGCGAGGAAGACTGTCGGAAAAGCGGCAGGCCAGGCCCCCGGGCACTCCGAACCAACCGCGCTGGCGCCGTGAACTCCGGGCGCTGTATTCACACGGAGGCAGTCCAGCTTTGGCCGGACGCCTCACTTTGAGGGTCTGTACTTGAACGACAAAGAGATCGTCCTCACCAGAGAGGGTCTGGCAAAACTCGAGCGCGAGCTCGACGATCTGAAGACCATTCACCGTAAGGAAGTCAACGACCGCATCCGCCAAGCCAAAGAGTTCGGCGATCTGAGCGAAAACGCGGAATACGAAGACGCCAAGCAAGAGCAGGCCTTCATCGAAGGACGCATTCTTAAGCTCGAGGCGATGATTCGCAATGCGCGCATCATCGACGAGTTGGATTACGCCGCCGACGAAGTGCATCTCGGCTCCACGGTTAAGGTGAAGGACCTGAAGACCAGCTCGAGCCACGAGTTTTCGATCGTGGGCTCCGCGGAGGCGGACCCTGTCAATCAGCGCATCAGCAATGAATCGCCGCTGGGGCGTGCGCTTATCGGACATAAAAAAGGTGAGACGGTGGACGTGACGACGCCACGCGGAGTCGTCAAGTACAAGATTGAATCGATCAAAGCCGGTAACGGCGCCGCCGCTCCAAAGAAGGCCGCTAAGAAAGCTTCGTGATAGAAGAATTAGGAAAGACTGAAGCAGCGCTTGTGGCGGCCAGACGTGAAAATCTGGCCGCTCTTCGTTCGCGCGGTAACGACCCGTTCGCGCAGACGCGTTACCCTGTCGATTCGAACGTTGCCGAAGTAACCGAGAAGTACGCATTTCTCGTTCCGGAACAGCACGCCGAGAGCGAGCTGTGGAATCTTGCGGGCCGTATCATGGCCAAGCGCCGCATGGGAAAGACGATCTTCGCTGATTTGTGGGATCGCACCGGTCGATTGCAGATTTACGTTCGCAAAGACGAGATCGGGGACGAGCGCTTCCAGGACTGGATCGATCTCGACATCGGCGATATTGTCGGCGTGAACGGATTCATGTTCCGCTCGAAAATGGGCGAACTCACGTTACACGCTAAAAATTTCGCGGTGCTTAGCAAGTCGCTGTATCCGTTGCCCGACAAATGGCACGGACTGACCGACGTCGAGAAGCGGTACCGCCAGCGTTACGTCGATCTCATCATGAACCCTGAAGTGCGCGACAATTTTGCGATGCGCAGCCGCATCATCGCTGAGACGCGCCGGTTCATCGATTCTTACGGGTTTTACGAAGTGGAAACGCCGACGCTGCTGCACGTTGCCGGCGGCGCAGCGGCACGTCCGTTCATGACGCATGTGAACGCTCTCGATCAACTGATGCAGATGCGCATCGCAACGGAACTCAATCTGAAGCGGCTCATCGTCGGCGGGATGGAGCGCGTTTACGAAATCGGACGCATCTTCCGCAACGAAGGTATCGACACGACGCACAATCCCGAGTTCACCATGCTGGAGTTGTACGCGGCGTACTGGGACATGAACGACATGCGCGACTTCAACGAAGCGCTCGTAGCGCATCTGGTCGGCGTCGTCACCGGCGAACGCGAGGAATTGACCGTCGGCGATCGCACCATCTCGTTCAAGCGTCCGTTTAAGCAGCTCGAATATCTGGATGCGCTCGAGCAGTTCGGCGGCTACAGCCGCGAACAACTATTGAATGCGGAAGGCGCGGCGCGAATCCTCAAGGAGCTCAGTTTACCGGAATCACCGTCGCACGGACACGCGCTGGACAAGATATTTGAACGCATAGTCGAGCCGCAGCTCGTCGATCCGACATTCGTTACGGGGTATCCCGTCATTATTTCGCCGCTCGCAAAGCGCCGTTCGAACGATCCCGAGATCACGGATCGGTACGAACTCTTCTGCAATCACATGGAAATCAGCAACGCTTTCACGGAGCTGAACGATCCGGACGACCAGCGCGCACGTTTCGAAGCGCAAGTGCTCGAACGCGCTAAGGGGGATGAAGAAATTCCCGAGCCCGATTGGGATTTCGTGCGCGCGCTTGAATACGGCATGCCACCGACGGCGGGCATCGGCATCGGGATGGACCGGCTCATCATGTTGCTCACCAACAATGCGAGCATCCGCGACGTTATTCTTTTTCCGCTGCAGCGGCAACACGGATAATCATGCAAGGCGTGAAGTGCGCGTACGAAGCGTGCACCTGCACCGTTGAGGCGGGAGAGCAGTACTGCAGCCGCAGCTGCGAACAAGACGCCTCGCAAGACGTTTCTAATACGCACGGCCGTTGTCACTGCAGTCACTCCGAGTGTGAAGCGCGGTA
>CAZHGH010000022.1:0-35583 GCA_964531205.1 uncultured bacterium | reverse complement strand
AATGCCCGTTTTCACGGCGGAGCACGTCGAAAAACATTTCAACGCTAGCGAAACTGTTCGCGACGTCGTCATCGGCATGGCCGATGGTCTCACGGTTCCGTTTGCGCTGGCTGCCGGCATTTCGGGCGCAATTGCCGCATCGCACGTTGTCGTCACCGCGGGCATTGCCGAAATCGCTGCGGGCGCAATTGCGATGGGCGTAGGCGGCTACCTCGCCGCGCGCACGGACGTAGAGCATTATCAGACCGAACACGCGCGCGAGTTGCGCGAAACGCGCGAGCTGCCCGATGTGGAGCGCGGCGAAGTCGCTGAAATCCTGGAGCGCTACGGCATCACAGGCGAAACGCGCGATCGCGTCGTGCAAGAAGTTTCCGCGGATTCAAAGCGCTGGGTCGAGTTCATGATGCGCTTCGAACTGGGCCTAGAAGAGCCGGATCCGAAACGTGCTTTGCGCAGTGCGCTCACGATTGGTGCGTCCTATGTTGTCGGTGGATTAGTGCCGCTTCTGCCGTACATGACTATCAGCGACGCGCATCGCGCGCTGATCGTCAGCGCCATCGTCACGCTGCTGGCGCTTTTTGCGTTCGGCTTTGTGAAAGGCCGGTTAACGGGAATTTCGCCGTTACGTGGAGGATTGCAAACGTTGCTGACCGGCGGTATCGCCGCGCTAGTGGCGTTTGTGCTGGCACGCGCCGTTACGTAAAGGAGGGTGTGGCATGCGGGTGATTTTGGCGCTGTTTACGGCAGTGCTCTTTGGCGTTGCTCCGGCGTTTGCCGATTCGCCAACCGTCGGCGTCAACGTCGACCTCATCGCCGGCGGCCGGCAACAGCAGTCGTCGCAAAAGAGCACGTCGCTGCCGACCGTTGCCGTTCCGATGTTTTTCGCGAACGTGCCGTTCAAACGATTTTCGGTTTTCGCGGAAGGCGTGCCGCCGATCGGCCCGATCTCTTATGCCGATGGACGCGGCAGTACGCAATCTACGAAGATTAGCTACATGACGCTGGAAGGACGATGGCATTTGCCGGGCGATCGCTTTACCATCGGCGCGGGTTCGACGCTGGTAAATCAAGCCACGTTCTATTCCGTTTTCGATCCGGTTTCCGAGCAAAGCTCACGCGTTGCGGGATTTCGCTTCTCTGCATCTGCACGACTTGAAAACTCGCTTCGCGCTGCTACCGATCTCAGCGCAGCGTTCAGCCCCTCAATGCATGGCGTGCAGCATTCGTATTTTTGGCCGGGCGTATGGGCGTGCTATCTGCCGAATGGCGCCTTTCAAGTTTGCGAACCCGCCCATGCGGTGGACGATAGCGAGCTCGCATCGTTCGTCGACCTGCAAGCGTCGCGCGTGCAGCGATTTGGGCGTTACGCGCTGCGATACGGCGTGCGCTACATCAACTACTCGGCAAAATATTGGAACGGCGTAGCGGCGGATCGCGAGCGGCTGATTATGCCTTTTGTGGGGTTCGAATTCGCAATTCGCTGATCGCGGGCGGCTGCGCCACGCTGCGCCCGCGGTACGCAACGTACGCTGCCGGTACGACGAACAACGTAAGCAGCAGCGAACTCGAGAGTCCGCCTATCACCACGGTGCCCAATGCCTGGCGGTACTCCGCGCCGATTGTGTGCCCGAGCGCCAGCGGAAGCATCCCGGCAATCATTGCCGCGGTTGTCATTACGATTGGGCGGAAGCGGATACGTGCTGCGTCGCAAACCGCGGGCATCGCAGGCACATTGTCGCGCACCGCGCGTTCGGCGTATTCCACAAGCAAGATGCCGTTCTTCGCCACCAATCCTACGAGCATCACGATACCGAGCATTGAATATAAATTCAGCGGCTGATGGAAGACGTAAAGCGATCCAAACGCTCCTACCGAAGCGAGCGGAACGGTCGCCATAATCACCAGCGGCAGCACGTAATTGCGGTAGAGGATTGCAAGAATCGCATATACGGCGATGACTGCAAGCGCTAATGCCGCCGTTATTTTTGCAAGCGTATCGAGAAACTGCTCGAGATCGCCGCGCGGCTCGACGTGTGCACCGGGCGGTAAGAAATTCGGATCCCGCAGTTTGCGGCCGACATCTCCACTGACGAGGCCTATTGGAGCCGAATCTACAGTATTTGCGGTAACCGCAACTACGCGATGGCCGTCCTCGCGTTGAATGATGCCGGGCTCTTGCTGCTGTGTAATATCCGCGAGATCGCCAAGTGGAATTGTTGCCGTATCGCTGCTTCGCACAGTCATGCGTCGTATCGCATCGATGTCGCCCGTTTCTGCGGCGCGCGATCGAATGACAACGTCAAACAATCCGGAAGGAAGACGAACCTTCGTGGCGATGGCGCCGCCGGTTGCAATACGAGCGGTCTGTGCCGCATCCCCGGGTGAAACGCCGAGCAGCGCCGATTTTGCGGGATCGATGGTGATTTGCAAACGCGGGCGCATGCCGCCGTTCGTCGACCGAATGTCGGTAGCGTAGGGATTCGAGCGTAAGACATTTTCGATCCGCCGTGCGGCCGCGTCGATAGCGTCGTCGTCTCCGGCCACGCTGTAGCTCACCGGCGCCGTTCCACCCATGCCACGGCCGGAACCCACGATGCGCGCATCGGGCGCAAGGGTGGAAAGACGCTTGATGCGGTCACGTATTGTATCGCCCGATGCGCTGGTGTTTACAAGGACCACGGAGAGCTGTCCGATGCTCGTTGCGGCGACGTCCGTGCTGCCGTTGAAGCCGCGGCCTGCCCACGCGACGACGTGTTTGACGTCACTGTCGCGCAAAAGTGCATCGCTGAGCAGCGTTACGGCCGCATCGGTGCGTTGCAGCGGCGTGCCAGCCGGCAGCATGACGTCGACGGTTTCCGTGCCGCGGTTCACAGGCGGCGAAAACTCCGTTGCGATCGCGCCCGCAAAGAGCGGTACGAGCGCAGCAACGCTAAGAGCAAGCGCAACGGCGATGACCAACCGGCGTTTTTGTAACGCCGCCGGAAGCCAGCGCTGCGCGTATTGCGTGCTGAGCCGTTCCTCGCATGCGTTGAACGCTGCGAGGCTGTGGTGCCACGCAGAGCCGATCGCGCGTGCAAGACGCGTTCGAAACGTCCAAGGCAAATCAACTAAACGCAGTATGGGCCGCTCTTTCAACGCCCATGCTCCGGCAAGCAGCGGCGTCAATGTGAACGATACCAGCAGCGAAAACGCGGTTGCGATAACGATTACGAGCGCAAATTCTCGCATGAATTCGCCGACGATGCCGCTCATGAATCCGATTGGTGCGAATACGGCAACGTCTACGAGCGTAATGGCGAAGGCTGCGCCGCCAAGTTCGCTGCGTCCGGCCACCGCGGCGTCCGGTCCTCGCAAGCCGCGACGCGCTGCGCGCGCGATTGCCTCGAGTATGACGATCGAATCGTCGACCAAAATACCGATCGTCAGCGAAAGCCCCATCAGCGAAAGCACGTTCACGGTGAATCCGAGGATCCACATCGTGGCAAATGCGGCGCAAAGGGACGTGGGAATCGAGATGGCCGCAATCGCCGCATTACGCCAAGCGCGCAGAAAGAGCAGCATCACCGCAACGGTCAGAACGATGCCTTCGCCAAGTGTCTGCAGAACGCCGGCGACTGCAGCGGATGTGTAGGGTGCGTCAGTTCTGAGTTCTTGAAACCGCGCGAGCGGAAAACGTTGGGACAGTTTTGCGAACGTTCGCTGCGCGCTTCGTATCGCGGCAATCGAGTCGACGTTCGGCGCAGGTACGATGCCAAGAACGATTGCCGGATCGCCATCGACACGGGTGACGACGGTTTGTTCGGCATAATCATCGGCAACCGACGCAACGTCGCCGACGCGTACGTTGCGCGATCCCGGGATGGTGATAGGCACATCGCGCAATTGTGCTGACGACGTAGCGGCTGCGCTAATGCCGATAGATGTGTCAGCGATTGGCGATTTGAACGATCCACCAGGCAGAACGTCGTTGTTTGCCGCGATAGCGCGCTCGAGGTCGAGCGCCGTGCCGCCCAGTGCGTTCAAACGTCCCGTGTTTGGAACGATTGTAAATTGGCGCTTTGCTTCACCTGAAACGAGCACGTTTCCAATGCCCGGCGTATTTCGCAGGGCCGGCGCGATTTGGCGATCGACCAATTCGCTCAACGTGCCGGGCTGCAAAAGTGCCGAACCGATCGATTCTTCGAGTACGGCGCTTTGCGAGGGATCCGTTTTCGAGACAACGGGCGGCACAAGATCTGCGGGCATGTTCGGACGCGCAGCGTCGACGGCATCGCGCACGGCAGCGCGGTCCGCTTCCAAATCGGTTCCAAACCGGAAGCGCACGACGATCTCCGCAATGCCGTCTTGCGCCGTGGAGGAAACGCGTTCGACGCCCGGAGCGGACGCAAGCTGATCTTCAATCGGTTCGACGATCAAACGCTCGATTTCGGTTGGAGACGCGCCCGGGTATGGTGCTGCAACGGAAACGATCGGGAAAGACACCGGCGGAAGGATGCTGCGGCCCATGCGCGTGAGAGCGGCTAGTCCGATAACGCCGACGAGCAAATAAAAAAGTGTGACGGCGATGGGATTGTGGAGCGAAAAGCGCGTGAGTCGCACAGTGATGTGCTTTGCTACTGGCGCTCGGCCACGCTGCAGCGAAAGCGGTGGAATTACTTCACCGTGAAGTAAATTCGGGCGTTCGGGTGCCGGGAGCTCCCGTATGCTAAGGCCATGAAGTATTTTGCAACACTCGCCGTCATCGCAATCGCTCTGCAAACGCCTCTCGCGGCAGTCGCTCAGATGCGGCCGCCCATCCCGATGACACAGGCTCAATACTCGCGCGCGGTGCCCGGACAGAATATCACCATTGCCGTGCGCGTGGACAGCGTGAACCGTACGGATGTGCATGCGCAGTTGCTCGAGCGCGTTAACGACACGCTCTACACCAACACGAAGCGAAACTTGCGGTTGTTCGTTGCCGATGGAACGCCGGTCGTTATGGGAAGCGCCGCGGACGTTAAGCCGGGCGCGGTTCTTTTCGTTTACGGAATTTCGACTGCGCGCGACCGTGCCGATGCCAAACGCCTCATCGCGGTGACGCAGTACGTTACGGTGAAGTGAGTTTCTCCGCAACAAGCGGCTGGATCGCACTGGGCTTGATCCCGGTCACCGCATGTACCGCCTGGATTCTGCGGCGCTTCGCGCGTGGCAAATTTATCGTGCGCATGCGCCCGCACTTCGTCTTAGGGTACGCCTCCCTTGCGTTTGCTGCCGCGCATCTGGCCACGTCGATGGGCGATACGGGCAGCAGCGGAAATAGTACGGGCTTGTGGTTCGCCGCACTGGCATTCGCGGGATTGGCGGTGCAGAGTTTTGTCGGAACGAACCTCCAATCGCCCGGGATCTTTCGCAAACCGCTGCGCCGTTGGCATGCAGCCGTTTTTGTGCTTGTGTTGGTACTTGCCGGCGGACACGTGTTGCTCAGTGGGGCTGCCGGTTCAATGATGTCTACAGCTTTCGCGACGAATCGATAACCGGACCATCATCCGAAATCCACGTCGGATTCCATCGCGGATCGTGTAGCCGCTTTGCTGCGTCGCGAATAAAGCGTTGTTCGCTTTCGAGCCGGCCCACCGCGTGCGCTGCGGCAAAATAGCCGGCTCCCTGCCGTGCTTCAGCTTCTCCCCATAGACGCTTGAAGCGTCGACCGTATTGCGAAAGTTCGTCCGCACGCGCTTGCAGCAGCTGTCCCGCTTCGCGTCGCGGCAGCTGGCCCAGCAACACGAGTGCGACTTCCAGCGCAGAATCGGACGCTTGAATATCGAGCATAACCTCGCGTAACAGCGCGCGAAAACGCGCCTCGCCGGCGGCGGAGAGCCGGAAGACGTCTTTGGTTTCGTGTGGTCCGCGTTTACTGCGCGCGTTGCGCCGCAGCAGGAAGCCGCGCTCGGCGAGCCGCTCGATGAAATGATAGAGATTGCCGTACTTAAACGGACGGTAGAGCGGCGAGTGATTCCGGACGACCCGATCGACCGAGTAGGCGGAAAGCGGCGACCGCCGCAGGATTCCAAGGACGAGAAGCTCCCGGCCGGGATCGGTGTTCATGCGGCAACCCCTCCGTGCAACCTACGAAAAATAGGCGGTGTTCTAGCCTCCGTACCTACTTTTCGTAAGGAAAGGCAAGCAATCATCGTGGATCTTACCAAAACGTACCCGCGCAGCGTTCGCGAGAAAGTCCTTGGCATCGTGCAACTCGGACGCGCGATCGATAAGGGCAAGGCGAAAGCCTTCGGCAATCTGGGCGAGTACATGTTTGATTGTCCGATGGATAAAGCCGTCTTCGACTTCCTCGGCATCAATGGTGAAGAGTTCTTAGGCGTCATCAAGAACGCCAAGACCGATGCGGACATCGAGGCGTACGCCAAGCAGTTCATCGACAAGAAATCGCCCGAGGAGATCGAGCGCTGGAATCAGGAATGGCTGAACCGCAAACCGGAAGGCGAGAGCCTGAAGTACTTCCTGGAACTGCGCAATCAGGTAGCGCCGGATCGGACGGACGTGACGACCTGGGTCGACGTGCTGGACCTGGACGAGAAGCGTACGGTTCCGAAGCGCGAGACAACCGCAGCGTAACGACCCTTCGCGCCGTCGTCGAGTACGACGGCACCAATTTTTGCGGTCTGCAATTTCAGCCGGCGGTGCGTACCGTTGCGGGTGAACTCGAAAAGCATCTTACGTCGTTGCTGCGGCATGAGGTAAAGATCACCTCGGCCGGGCGTACGGACGCAGGTGTACACGCTACCGGACAAGTCGTCTCGCTTAAAACCGAGGCGGCTTTTCCATTTGATCGCCTTGCGATCGCGCTGAATAGTGCGCTTCCCAAAGACGTTGCAATCCGCGACGTGGCGATCGTTCCGGAAGATTTTTCTGCGCGGTTCTCGGCGATGGAACGCGCGTACGTGTATGCAATTTACAATCGTCCCGAACCATCGCCTTTGCTGGCTGATTATGCGTACCACGTGTGGCACGACATGGATATGGTTCGCTTCCTCGATGGTGCCCGGCACTTGATCGGCGAGCACGATTTTCGATCGTTTTGCGGGATGCTGCCGGAAAGCGGCCCGACGATCCGCACCGTGAAGAAGCTGACGGCGGAGCGCAACGGCGACATCATTCGCATTGAAATTCGCGCAGACGGATTCTTGCATCGCATGGTGCGCACGATTGTCGGCACGCTCGTCGACTGCGCAACCGGACGTCGCGATCCCGCATCGATGCCGGAAACGTTACGCGCACGAGATCGCGCTGCGGCCGGTCTTACCGCGCCGCCGCAAGGCTTATACTTAGCGGGCGTGCGCTATCGCGACGGCTTCGATTCGTTCAAGGAACCGCCGGTTACGAACGCGTGGTCTCGTGCAGATTCGCCGCTTTCGCGATAGCGATACGGAGGCGCTTATTGCGCTGTTCAAGCGTTCCGTACTGGAACTCGGCCCGAAGAAGTACAGCGTAGAAGCTGTGCGCGAATGGGCCGGAGGAGAAAAGGACGTCGATCGTTGGCGAGAGGAAATGCAACAAAGTGAAACCTTCGTCGCTGAAGACGCAGGAACGATTCTCGGATGGATCGAGTTTGAGAACGACGGTCATCTCGACATGCTGTATTGCTTACCGGAAGCCGCCGGCACGGGCGTTGCGCAACAACTGTACGATGTTGCGCTTGAGCGAGCCCGCGAGATGAAGATTACACGGTTCTTTGCGGAAGCGTCGCGCTTTTCGGAATCGTTCTTTCTCAAAAATGGATGGACGATCGAGTATCGTGAAACGTTGGTACGCAACGGCGTCGAAATTCCGCGCGCTCGTATGGCAAAAGATTTGAAATAACGGCTACGTGTAGTCGAAACGTAAGAACGTGATATCGTATGCATGGCGTTCGTCGGCGCGGTGCGCGCCGAGCACTTCGCTCGTATGCGCGCGGCCGGGCGGTACGTAATGCACGTTGCCCTCAACCGCCGCTTCTACGCGTGTAACGAACGCGGTGTTTACGAGCGGCGCGAATGCGTTGAAGATCTCGGCACCGCCGATGACTGCGATCTCGGGAGCGTCTCCCGCAATGCGAAGCGCTTCCTCAACGGAGTGCGCAACTTCCACGCCTTCTGCTGAAAAAGATTCGTCGCGCGTGAGAACGATGTTTCGGCGGCGGGCCAGTGGTTTGCCGATACTCTCGTACGTTTTGCGGCCCATCACGACGGGTTTGTCGATTGTCAGCCGCCGGAAGTGCTTGAGATCTTCGGGGAGATGCCACGGCAGCAGACCGTCGCGCCCCATCACGCCGCGGCGATCGTGCGCGACGACGAAAATGATGCGCGGCACGGCGTTGTTAAACGGCTACCTCGGCGCGGATCGGTGGATGCGCTTCGTATCCCGCAAAGACGATGTCCTCGAAGCGGTAATCGAACAGCGAATGCGGACGCCGTTTGAAGACGAGCGCCGGCAGCGGCAATGGATCGCGCGTGAGTTGCAGCTGCGCCTGCTCGATGTGATTGTTGTAGAGATGGCAATCGCCGCCGGTCCAGATAAAGTCTCCCGGATTTAGATAGCATTGGTGTGCCACCATATGCGTAAGCAACGCATACGACGCGATGTTGAACGGCACGCCTAAAAAGGCGTCGGCACTACGCTGATAGAGCTGGCACGATAGCCGTCCCTCGGCCACGTAAAACTGGAACAGCACATGGCACGGTTGGAGCGCCATCTTATCGAGTTCGGCAACGTTCCACGCGCTTACGATGAGCCGGCGTGAATCGGGATTGCGTTTGATTTCTTCGACGACGTTCGAAAGTTGATCGATCACTGTGCCGTCCGCCGCGGGCCACGATCTCCATTGCTTGCCGTAAACCGGCCCTAAATCGCCTTTTTCATCGGCCCATTCATCCCAAATTGTAACGCCGTGTTCGTGCAGATAATTCACGTTGGTGTCGCCGCTCAAAAACCACAGCAGCTCGTGCACGATTGATTTCGTGTGAAGCTTTTTCGTCGTGACGAGTGGGAAGCCGGCGTGAAGATCGAAGCGCATTTGATAGCCGAAGACACTCCGCGTTCCGGTGCCGGTGCGGTCGCCTTTTTCGGTGCCGTTTTCGAGAATGTGGCGAAGAAATTGAAGATACTGCTGCACGGGAATCGAACATTCGACCAGCCGTGGCCGCGACCCGCCAAGGCCGGTCCTCCAGAGTGGTAAGAGAAGCGAGGGGGAGAGCTGCTGCCGTGCCGGATGCCGCTTATCGATTTGTGACGCGTTGGCGCGTGAAGGGCCAGTGCGAACAGGTTGCCGACATTCTCGAAGACGTCGACGCCATCCCGAACTGGTGGCGATCGGTCTACCGCAGCGCACGTGTAATCCAACGCGGCGGCGAGCACGGCTTGGGCCGTGTCGTCGAAGTTACGACGAAAGGCTTCTTACCGTACTCGCTGGTGTGGACGTATCGCGTTACGCAAGTCGATTATCCGCACACCTCGACGATCGTTGCCTCGGGCGATCTCGACGGTGAGGGGCATTGGGAGTTCGTGCAAAACGGCGACTACGTCGACATCACGTACGACTGGAGCGTTCGAGCAAATCATCCGCTGATTCGCCGTTTCCACAAACTGCTTGCTCCGCTGTTCGCAGCGAATCACAATTATACGATGCGTGACGGTTTACGCGGCCTGCGTCGGCAGCTGGAAAAATTGTCATCGTGAGGTATCGAACGACCCCGAGCTAAGTGAACGACGGAATGTCGTTCACGCTGTCGAGGGGCGAGCGCTTCGCGCTCGCCTTTCGACTGCGCATTCGGCGTCGCCGAATGCTTTGCTCAAGGTCCTTCGATACCTCAGGATGACGAACGATACCTCAGGATGACGAGTAGTAGCCAACCCGTTCGAAAAGTCCGAGCAGCGCGATACGATCTGCGCGCGTAAGCGATGAGCCCAGTGTCTCGCCGACGACGCGATCCACGTCGTCCATCGCCTGGTCGAGTTTATCGCGGCCGGCTTGCGTGATCGCCACGTAGCTGGCGCGCGCGTCTCGCTCGTGCGAGGCTCGCTCGACGAGGCCGATCTTTTCGAGCGGCAGGATGGCGCGGGTTACCCCAGATGGCGTCAGTAGCAAGCGGTTCGCCAAGTCGATAGGCCGCAGGCGGCCGCCGACGACCGAGTCCAGCTCGGTCAGAATCATAAAGTCGGTGTAGCCGATGCCCGGCAGAGCGGGTTCGATCCGCTTGCGCATCCAAGCATCTACGCGGGACAGGCCCGCGGCCAAAGCAACGTTTTCCGGGATCATGGGAGCAGCATAGTTGAGTACTCAAATAGTTGTCAACTATATTTCTGCGTAAAAGTCCTTGACCCACGCCGAAAATTCCCGTATGCTGTGGCGGTTATGCGGACCTACCAACAGAAGACCGCCGAGACCAAGCACGATTGGTACATCGTCGACGCCGCCGGACAGCGCCTCGGAACGCTGGCGGTGCGCATCGCGCGTGCGCTCTCGGGCAAACACAAAGCGACCTGGACACCGCACATCGACGACGGCGATCACGTCGTCGTGATCAACGCGGACAAAATCGAACTCGGCGGTAAAAAGTGGGACAACAAAGTCTACTACCGTCACAGCGGATATCCGGGCGGCCTCAAAGTCGAGACCGCGCGGCAAGTCAAGGACAAGCACCCCGAGCGCCTCATCGAGCGCGCCGTGCGCGGCATGCTCCCGACCAACCGCATGCGCAACGTCCAACTCAACCGTCTGAAAGTCTACACGGGAACGGCTCATCCGCATGACGCGCAGCAGCCGAAACCGCTGGCGTAGGAGCTATCGTGAACGATAATTTTCAAGGCACCGGCCGCCGTAAACGCTCGATCGCACGAGTGAGAATCTCGCTCGGCCAAGGCGTCATTACGATCAACAAAAAGCCGATCGACGAATACTTTCCGCGTCCGACGCTGCAGCAGATCGTTCGTCAGCCGCTGGAAGCGACGCAGAGCGGATCGCGCTTCGACATCGACGTGAAAGCCGAAGGCGGTGGTCCCACCGGTCAAGCCGGCGCGGTACGCCACGGCATCGCTCGCGCGCTCGTTTCGATGGACGAATCGCTGCGCGAAGTGCTGCGCAAGCAAGGTCTGCTCACGCGTGACCCGCGCGAAAAAGAATCGAAGAAGTACGGACGCAAGCGCGCCCGCAAACGCTTCCAATTCTCGAAGCGCTAATCGTTGGCACGTACCAAGTACCGTGGAAGAGCCGCCTCGCGCGGCTCTTTTGCGTCTTTGGCGCCTATCTTGCTCGGCATCCTTGCTGCGTTGTGGCATCCCTCTCCGGAGTGGGTCGAACGGTCGTTTAGCAACGGATACTATCCGGACTGGCAGCATTTTTGGTCCGCCATTACGTCGCCGCTTCCGTTCGCTTTGGGCGATCTTGTAATAGCCGCGGGCGCCATCGCCGTCATTGTGATGCTCGTACGCGTGCGCCCATTTTGGCGTTTAGTCCTGAATGTAGGCGCGCTTGCGGGATTCTTCGCCGTATGGTTTTACGCAGGCTGGGGATTCGGGTACGATCGCGCGCCCGTGGAAGCGCGCACCGCGTTCGATGCACAGCGGGTTAATCCGCAAACAATCGACGCACTGCGCAAACAAGCGATTTTAAAAATGAATCAGCTAGCAGCTCGCGCACATTCCGAAAATCGATCCGGTGGCGCCACGCGCGAAGCGTTTTCCACCCTGTACGAGAGCTGGCTTCCGGTGGTGAATCGCCTAGGTGATGATTGGACGCCGCGTGTCGCTCCTGCAAAACCCGCAATTGCCGGATGGTTCATGAACAAAACCGGAACGAGCGGGTTTACCAATCCCTTCACGCTCGAGACGCAGCTCGCGCCGGACTTGCTGTGGTTCGAGCGTCCGTTTGCGCAAGCGCACGAGTGGAGCCACGCCGCCGGCTACAACCGCGAAGACGAAGCGAACTACATTGCCGCAATTACGTGCATCCGGGAGGAGGATGCGGCGATTCAGTACTCCGGCTGGCTCGAACTCTTTCTTTATCTGCCGCCGCTCAAGCATTATCCGCACAGTATGTTCGTTCCTGAAGTTTGGAAAGATTTTGCGGCGATTCGCGAGCGCAACAAGCACTTTGTGAACCTGCGCCTTTCGAACTTTTCATGGCGGGTTTATAACAGCTATCTGAAAAGCAACCGCATCGCTTCAGGCGTGCAGAACTACGATGAAGTGACGCGGCTTATGGCGGGGATCCCGCTCGACGCTCAAGGCTTGCCGGTCGCAATTGCTTCGGTTTCCGGTAAGTCGGCATCGATACCGCGCGGAAACAAATAAAATGCCGTTATGGCCCAGTACAGCCAAAAGCTGATCGTCGGGAAGAAGAACGCAACGACTGTCGCCAGCGTGTACACGGTCAGACCGACGCGGTAAGCAAAGACCGTTTCTCGAACGGCGGCTTCCGTAACGAAGCTTCGGAATGCGCGCCGCGCGATGAGGTAATGAAGCAGCACGTTATACGTGATGGATGCGGCGACAAGTGTCAGACCGTATAAAACGTCGGCGGGACGTAAATCGTAATGCGCGCCTAAAACCGCGGTCGAAAATGGTATGAACGCCGTAATTCCGAGCAGCAGCAGGTTCAAAAGCCACGTCGTGCGATCGATTCGTTCGACGGTGCGGAAGAGCATGTGGTGATTGTTCCACATGATGCCGATGACGGCGAAACTAAGCGCGTACGCAAGAAAACTGGGCCAGAGCGCACGCAAGGCGCTGATGAGCTCGGGTTCTGCCGCGAACTGTGAGCCGGCCGGTACCGCGAGACCCAGCACCAACAAAGTAATCGCAATCGCGAATACCCCGTCGGACGCGGCTTCGAATCGAGACTTGCTCATGAGCGCTCCATTCATCCGGCGCCTTCGCGCCGTCGTACTTACTCTATGGTAATGTTTTTCGCCGCCTTGCTTGCCGGTCTTACGACACTCTCGCCGCTGCTTCACGCCGCCTCGTGGATTGGAACCAAGCCTTCAGCCCAGTCGCTCGCCGGAAAAGTTGTGATCGTCGACGTCTTTACCTTCGACTGCATCAACTGCAAGCACGTCGTGCCGGAGTTGCATGCGTTGCGAAAAAGCATCCCCGGCGCGGATTTGGCCATTGTCGGCGTTCATAGCCCCGAAACGCCGTTCGAGCGCGATCGCTCGAACGTTCTGCGTGCGTTGTCGGACCAGGGAATAACGTGGCCAATCGCGGTCGACAACGATTTTGCTTTGTGGAATACCTACGGCGTGCAGTACTGGCCGACGCAAATGATCTTCGACCGGAACGGCCGGCTGCGGAAGACCGTTATCGGAGAAGGGCAGGACGCGCTGGTGGCGAGGACGGTCCGGATGCTGTTGAGCGAACGCTAAGCCGAGGCGTACCCACTCTGGGAAGTTAAGGGCGTGCTTCTGCCGGAAGTTCTAAGACCGTGGGGCCATTATAGATGTGGCCGGACGGGGAAAGAAATCAAGAATGAAGCACGCGGCTCTCGGGATGTGCATGGTGCTCTTCGCAACGGCGGGCGCTCCCGCCGGCAATGCGGGTCTGCTTAGCGACCCGTATCAAATCTACGCGCGCACCCGTGCTGCGTGGGCCGCGCAGCGGTATCCGGAATTTTTGGCGTACACAATTCGCGTGGACGTTGACGAGCGCGGCGTTTTAAAGACGAAGCACTACCATGCGTTTTTCGAGCAGCCCAGCGGCAAGATCCATGTCGGCGCGGTGAGCGACGAGGAGCAGGTGAATCCGGTGAACCCCACCGGCGTTACGATTCATTTGCTCCCAAAACGCCAGCACATCAACCTTATGGACAAGCGCGTGGGCAATCCCGGTGAAGCGGTCGATTATCTCGGCATCCCCGTGCTGGCACCGAACTACTCTTTCGGCCTGGGCCTACCGCTCACAACCGATCCTTCCAATAGCGACGACCTCGTCGCGCAAATTCGCAGTCAGTACCACGACCCGATGCCGGTAGTAAAGGCGCAGCAGATTGGTTCCGACGGGCAACTGAAATCGATCGCCTCCGTAACGGCGATAGCCCATCAATATACAATCGAACTCACGGGCATTGAAAACGTCGACGGCGCCGACTGCTATCATTTAGTGATGCACCCGGCAAGTCAACCGAATCGCTTCCGCCTGCGCGAACTATGGGTCGAAACGCAGACGTATCAAACGCGGCGTTTGCTTACCGCATATAACTTCACGAACTCGCGCGTTCCCTGGCTTGTAACATTCGCCGACGTCGGCGGCGCGCGATACATCGCTTCGGAAGTTGCGCAAGCGCCGGTCGGCGTAGGCGACCACCGCTACGATCGCGCGAGCATCTCGTTTGAGGACGTTGCGCCTGTAACGCATCCGGCCAGTTTCTTCGAGTCGATGTTTATGACGAAGGAAAACGTCATGACGGAGCCTCCGAACTAGATTCGTTTCGCATAACGGCAACATGTTGGGCGTGCCGCGGCAATAAGCCGCGCGTACGCTCTGTGCATGTTTGACGTAGCTGCCTCATTGAACGGCGCACTATCCACGTCCACGCGCGCACTTGCCGCCGCGGCATCGAATACCTCGCGCGCGCAAACTCCGCTGGGCGATTCGCGTACGGACGCCGCGATGGCAGGTGTTGCCGAAAAAGCTATTTTTACCGAAGCGCTCTTGAACGCGATGCATGCACGCCTGGCCGAGATAAAGAGCGTGACGCATGGATAGTCTCGGCTTGCTCGCGACAGCAGCGAGCGGTATGGAAGCGCAGCGCGCAGTGCTCGATATCGAAGCACGCAACGTTGCGGCGGCGGAAGCAGCAGGACCGAAGGGTTCGTACGAGCGGCTCGTTCCGAATTTTCACCTGCTTCGTGAAGATGACGACGCGCCGCAGATCGCCGTAACGGGATCGCACTTGCAGCGCGGTTCGAGCGTCGACACGTTGACGGAGATGGTTGCAGTGCTGAACGCATCGCGCGCGTATGAAGCGAACGCGTCGATCTTCGACATCGGTAAGCGCCTCGCAGAACGCACCATCGAGATGGGCAAAGTATGAGAGTTGAAGCGCTGATTCCCGATGTCGCGCCGATTGCACCGGCCGCGCCTGCGCCGCAAGCAAACGCGTTCGCGCAAATGCTCGACGATGTCGGGGCTGTGCTCGGAAAAGCGCAGCAATCGGAGGATGCCTTTGCATCCGGAACCGGCGATTTGCAAAGCGCGATCTACGAACGCGCACGCGCGGACGTCGCGCTTTCCGTAGCAACCGCAGCGGTGCAACGCACGACGCAGGCACTTCAGTCCTTATTCAACATGCAGGTATAAGCTTTGGACGCAGCTGCGCTTCTCGCACGTATTGGTGCGCTACCTAGATCCGTAAAACTTTGCGCTATCGCGGGCCTGTGTGCGCTGACGTTCGTTTCGCTGGTTATGGCGATCGCTCTGCATCAACAACGACTGGCATTGTTCGCAACGCCCTTACACCCCGATCAGCTCGGCGAGGTTCAGGAGCGGCTCGCTTCTTGGAACATCCCGTTTACGCCCACCTCGGACAACGTTTTGGTCGACATGCGGAGGCGAAACGATTTGCTCCTCCGCTTGTCGATGGCGGGCGTTCCGCACGCGCACATCGATACGTCGAACGACGTTTTAGGAAAACTCGGCGCCCTTACACCTCAGGCCGTCATCGATGCGCAGACGCGCGGCGCGCTCGCGGGCGATATCGAACTCGGGCTGCGAGGAATCGACGGCGTGCAAGACGCGCGTGTTATTATCGCGCCCGCAAAGCCTGGCTATTTTGCCGACGATACCGCGCGCGAGGCCACTGCAAGCGTACGTTTGCGTTTGGTGCCTGGAGCACGTCTTTCGCTGGACGCCGTTACCGGGATCCGAATGTTCGTTGCGGCAAGCGTACCGGGCCTCGATCAACGCAACGTTGCCATCGTCGACGATCGCGGCATCGCGCTCGGACAAGGTTCTGCTGCAGACGACGCAAGCGACCTTCAGCGTTCGCTACAAAGCGCGCTCGATAGTACCATCGGCGCCGGAGCAACGATCGTTCGCGTTCACGTCGATTACGACCGGCGAAGCGTAACGAGCCGCGAGATTCGCCGTACGCCGATTTCCGGTGCAGCGATCGCCGCGACGACGCAGGACGAGCGCTATGCCGGCGATGGTAAGCGCTACGATCGCTCCAATCAGCAGCTCGATCGCGGCAGCGACACGCACGAAGAGAGCGCAAGTGCCGATGGCGCGCGTATTTCGCGCGTTTCGGCCGCCGTGTTCGTCGACGCGCAGCGCGGCGTCGATCTCGCTCAAATACGCAGCTTAGCCGGCGCTACGCTAGGCATCGATACGCGCCGTGGAGATACGCTCGACGTTGCGGCCGTCACGTTTACGCATGCATTGACGCCGAAGAGAGACGGATGGTGGTTAGCCTACGGCGCAATCGTTCCGCTGCTGCCTACGCTTGTCGCCGCAATTGCCGCGCTTGTCGCACTTCGATGGGCCGGAGCGCCGGTAGGATCGCTTTTAAAAACGCTTAGCGAGCGTGTTGCGCTTTCACGCACTGCTGCGGCGGTATCGGGCATTCCGCCTGCGGGTGTTCGCGGCGTGCTTGCAAAGGAGCCGCCGCACGCCGCTGCGGCAATTATCAGCGCATTGCCGGCTGCTACGGCCGCCGCAGTTCTCGACATGTATCCGGAGCACGAGCGCGCCGCGATCGTTCGGCGTATGCAGCGTCCTACATCACCGCTGCTTTCAGACGCGGAGTCCTTCATTGCGAACGCCTGACGAATTTCGCAGCCTTGCCGCTACCCTGTTCGCATCAGGCGAACCGGAGCGCGCCGAACCAACAATTGAAAACGAAGAAGAAATAATCGAACCCGCGCCAGACCTCGCGATCGCGGAATCGAACCTTTTACGCGACGTTCGACTCTTCAACGCTCGCGTGACGGAAGCGCTTGAAAGCGCTATCGAACAATTGCTCTGCGACGTTGCATGCGACGTGCTCGCGCGCGAACTGCAACTTCGGCCGGCCGATATCGAGCGCATCGTGGATCGCACGTTGCAGCGCTTCTGTGCCGAAGAGCCGTTGCGAGTGCGCGTGCATCCGGAGGATGTTGCAACGCTGAAATCCAGGATTCCGGCGATAGCCGATGCATCGCTTTCACGAGGCGATGCAATCCTCGAATTGCGCGACGGGTTCGTCGACGCGTCGCTCGGCGTTCGTTTACAAGCAGTGCTGCGAGAGCTGGCAACGTGATCGCGCATGGTACGGTTCTTTCAGCTCGTTCGGCCGTACTCGAAGCGCGTATTGCAGGCGCGATTGTCGGCGACGGCGTGCGAATCGTCACGAGCGCGGGTTCGCTTTACGGTACAGTAAGCGGCGTAGCAGGAACGCGCGCTTCGATCGCCTTGCACGATGACGTCGACGGCGTCGCGACGGGCGATGAAGCGACGATCGATTTTTCTGCAGCGTGTATGCCGCTTGGAACGCCGCTGCTCGGCCGATGCGTCGACACTCGCGGGAACCCGCTCGACGACGGGCCGCCGGTTCGCGGACGATTGGCTTCAACCGTACTGCATGCGCCTTCTCCCGCGCAGCGCGAGCCGGTAGTTCATCCGTTTTGGACAGGTATTCGTGCGATCGACGCGCTTCTGACGATCGGCCGCGGCGCACGCATCGGCGTCTTCGGTCTTCCGGGCACGGGCAAGTCGACGTTGTTGCAGCTGGCCGTCGCCGGAGCATTTGCAGATGCCGTTGTCGTCGGGCTCGTCGGCGAACGCGGACGTGAAGCGGAAGAGTGGATGCGTAACGTCCCGGCCCACGCGTCTATTGTGTGCGCAACAAGCGATCGCGGCGCCGCGGAACGCATTCGGGCCGGCCGCATCGCGCTTGCGCAAGCAGCCGCGCTGCGTTCTCGCGGATTGCACGTGTTGCTCATTCTCGACAGTCTCGCGCGTTACGCGGGCGCGTTGCGCGAACTGGGCATTGCAATGGGCGAGCCGGTCGGCCGAGGCGGCTATCCGCCTGTTGTTTTTTCCGAAATTGCAAGGTGCGTTGAGGTTGCGGGAAATGCTTGCGGCGGTTCTATAACGCTCGTTGCGACGGTTCTGTCCGATGGCGACGAGCGGGATCCGGTAAGCGAGGCTGCGCGTTCTCTGCTCGACGGCCATATCGAATTGTCGCCGGCGCTTGCGCGGCGCGGGCATTTTCCGGCGATCGACGTCGCGGCAAGCGTGAGCCGCACGATGCACGCCGTCGTGGAGCCGGCGCACGCAGAAGACGCCGCACTGATCCGGCACGCCGTTTCGGCACTTTCCGAATCCCAAGATGCCCGGGCGCTCGGCATAGTCCCGGCAGACGGGTTTACGCTGCGTGCCGTTGCCGCCGAAGCCGAGTTGCGCGCGTTTTTACGCCAGGCCGGCCCAGCTGAGCAACCGGAGCGAACGCTATCGGGCCTTGCCGCGCTTGCCGATAGACTGAGGTAGACGCATGGATATTGCAAGCGATATTGCCGCGGTTATGCGCCGAATAGCGCAGATATCCGGGGAAACCGTCAGGCCGTCCGCGACCCCCGCTGAGGCGCCGGGTTCGTTCGCCCAGCTCGTATCCTCCGCAATGGGCGGCGGAGCCGATCCGGTGACAACCGCTGCGACGCAGGAAGCGGTATCGCAAGTCCCCGCCATCGTACCGCCCGCGCAAATAGAACGTCTCGTGAACGCCAACGCCGGCGCTTGGGGCGTCGATCCGGCGCTCGTCAAGGCGATCATTGCAAACGAGTCCGGATTCGATGCGAACGCTACCTCGAAGACGGGCGCGCAAGGCCTCATGCAGCTCGAGCCGGCAACCGCTGCGGAGCTGGGCGTGTCCGATGCGTACGATCCCGGACAAAATATTTACGGTGGCACGCGTTACATTCGGGGGCTGCTGGATCGTTTTCACGGTGATCTCCGTTTGGCGATCGCCGCGTACAATGCTGGACCGGGCGCGGTTGTGAAGTATAATGGTGTTCCGCCGTATGCCGAGACGCAACAGTACGTCGAGAACGTACTCGACGCTTATCAAAAATATAAGGCACAGTAGCGCAGCGTTTTTGATTGCGGCGCTCGTGTTGCCATGCACGGCAACGGTGCGCGCGGATACCCCGGCACTCCAATCGATCTTAGCCGCACGTAAGCAAGCGCTCGCAGTGCTGCACATTCATTCGGTGAAATCGCTCGAGACGCGCGGTGCGGTTACCGGCTTGAACCTCCAAGGGGCGTTTCATAGCTGGCAGATCGATGACAAAGAACGCTACGACGAGGCGATCGGCGATCGATTCGAATCGTCGCTTCGTGTCGGCGACCGTCAGTACATCGTCAATCAAAGCGGCAACGTGCGCGAGGTGCGCGGCATTCTCGCACAGCGGCAACGCACCGCCGATTTTATCAACAGCGAACGCTTCGTCTCCGAGACGCAATACGATCTTTTCAAGGGATCGGTGACGTTGCCCGACGGCCGGCAAACGTACGAGATCGATGTTGCGCCGCCGCAAGGTCAGCCCGAGAAACTCTATCTCGACGCGAAGACCTCGATGATCGATCGCATCGCCTACGACGCAAACGACGGAACGGCTACCGAAGACTATTACGACTATAAAACGTTTGCCGGAGCACTCGTTCCCCAGCGTGAGGTCGATTCGAACGGCGATCACGCGTACGACGTGATGCACACGACGGATCGCGTCAGCGTCAATAAACGCATCGATCCGGCGATCTTTACACTTCCGCCGTCAACTGTCGTCGAGACTGAGAAGCCGGTGACGGTGCCGCTCGAAGAACAAGAAGGGCACTATTACGTTCACGTCGGCATAAACGGCCGGACTTACAAATTTTTGGTTGATACGGGCGCCCAAGGCATCGTCCTTGACGCGCACGTCGCTTCAGAGCTCCACTTAAAGCCCCAAGGTCGTCTAGAGGTCTCCGGCGCGCAGCGCACAGGTGGACTCGGTTTTGCAGTGCTCGATTCAATGCAAATCGGCTCCGCGACGCTCCCCGTGCACTTGGTAAGCGTGCTCGATTTGCGCGGCGTCACCGGGCACTTTTCCGCGGACGGCATTCTGGGGTATCCATTTTTCGCTGCAGCGGAAGTGAGCATCGACGCTAATCACAACACGATGACCTTCGCGCGGCCCGGCATGCTGCACGCGACCGGGGCAACGATTCCAATCGACGTCGACCGCGAACTGATCGAGATGCAAGGGAAGGTCAATACTATCGATGGCCGGTTCGTGGTGGATACGGGAAACAGCACGGAACTGTTGCTCTTTGCGCCCTTCATGCAAGCGCACCCGAATTTGATTGACAACGGCGAGCGGCACTTCGCGTTCAACTACGGCGTAGGCGGCTCGGCAAGTGCGCTTGCCGCGACGATCGACGAAATCGACATGGGCAACTTCCGGTTCTTCAACCGCTACGCAAACATCATGCTTACGAGCCAAGGCGCCTTCGCCGACAGATTCGATGCGGGTAACATCGGCATGGCAGTGTTGAAGAACTTCGTTGTTACCTTCGACGTCGCAAACGCAAAGATGTATCTCGAGCGCGGCGCGGCGTTCGACGACGGGCGCTATCGCGTGCGCACGGAGCACATGGGCATCGGCATACCATAAAAAGCTTCTTAGCAACATTCCGGAAGCGCATGCTTCATAACGCCGGCGTATTGTGCCGGCATGACGATCGGCGAACATCTTGAGCTCAGCGTTCTGACGGCCCCAATCGCGTCGCTCGACCGGCGCGCACTTTCGCAGGCGTGGTATTCGGCTCTTTACGGTAACGGTTCAAAAAGACAAATAGAGACCACATCGGCCCAAAGTGCGACGGCGCACGCGGGCATTGCGCGCGTACAACCTCAGCCGCACGCGACAACCGCGAAACGCGCTACATTTCCGGTACCGCCGGGCAAGACTCAGCACAGGGACGACGTGCGCGGCGGACACGTCGAACGCCGGGCGCCGCGATCGGCGTTGGCGCGCAAAATCGAGCGTACGTTTTTGCATCCGCGCGCGGCTACGAGCAAAGCCACGTTTTCGTTAGACGCTGCGCACGGGCGCGTACAGGTGCTTTTACGGAAAAGCGGCACCCGCATGAAGCTGATTGCGATTTGCGCGCCGAGAGCTACGCGCGAAGTTGCAACCGCGCTCGCGCAGGTTCGGTATGCACTTGCAGCACGTGGAATCGCGTTGGAGGCAGAAACGCGCGGTGATGCGGCATGGTAGTTTCAAATGCTACGATGCGCGCGCTCGACGATATTGCCGTTCGCGAGCGCGATGTGCTGCAAGCGTATGCGCCCGGCGCAATGCCGGAACGCGGCGACGTGGCGCAGGATGCAGCGCCGGCCTTTGCCCTCGATCCGCTTTCTGCTGCTGCGCCGGCGAATACGTATTTCATCACACGCGACGAGCGCGGGCGCCTGCTCTTCTCGCGGGACGGTACATTCTCGCTGCGCGATGGTGCGTTAGTGGATGCGCAGGGCAGGGACGTCATGGGCTTTTCCAACGACGGTGCGACGCTGTCGCCGCTTAGGGCCGACGCGGTCGATGCAGCACTCGGCTTGACGTCGACGGCGCAGATCGAAGGAAACGGTTCGATTACTTACGAGCGCACCTCGATCGATCCGCGCACGGGAATGCGACACGCAGAACGGGTGACGTTCGGACGCATCGCGCTTGCGCGTTTTGCGCCCGGAACGAAGCTGCAGCCGGTCGATTCTCAGCATGCGTCGGCACCTGCCGATATTGCGCCGCATATCGGCCGTCCTGGTGACGGAAATTTTGATGCCGTCCAACCGTTTTCGCGCGAGAAGAGCGGCGTCGATATCGATCTCGGTCTGCAGCGGTTACAAGATGCGTATCTCGCGCTCGACGCAATTCGTGCCGCGGGCAAAGCGCAAGGCGACGTTCAAAAGACCGCAATGGATCTGCTCAAATGATGACGTTGGCGTTTGAGCGCGGCGCCGAAATCGTACGCGGCCACAGAGTGCGCCGTTCGTGCTTCGAACGCCGGTCGACGCTTCCGGTCAGCGCTGCATGCGTAGTCGCGAACGGTGTTCGCGAAACGCTCTCAACGCTGCTGGCCACGCCCGTCAGCTTGCGGCTGTTCGAACCTGTCATCCCTGATAAAGCAGCATGGGCAGCCATCGCCGGCCGTGCAAAACTCTACCGCGTGCGCGGTTCGCTTTCCGAAGCAGTGTTTGTATTGCGGCCGGCAGACGCGCTTGCGCTTGCGGCCGCAGCATTCGGCGAATCTGTAGCGCAGGCGCGCGCGCTTTCGCCGCTCGAGAACGAGGTGTTGTTACGGGCGGTCCGCGCGCTTTCCGGCTCGCTGTCAGCGGTGTGCGGACGCGATACGGCCGCTGTCGAACCAATTCTTGACATGGCGGGGTACGTCACGTATTTCGAGATGCTTGTGGAACGACCAGTCCCGGCACGCATCGGGGTCGCGCTCTCGCGCGATCCCGTCACCAAAGCGTCAGCGACCCTACGCATTGAGGATCTCCTGGATGTTGAGATCGAGCTAAGCGCGCAGTTTGCCGCCGGGGAGCTGCCCGCCGCAGCGATTCTGAACTTACGCCCGGGCATGCTTGTGCCGATGATGACAAAGATAGGGACTCCCGGACTGCTCAAGGCTGGCGGCACCATCTTCGCCAATGGCGAATGTGGGACGCTGAAAGAGCGGAATGCACTGATAGTGAGATGATGGCAGAACAGAAGAAAAACGGCCTTGTGGACCAGCAGAATCTCGATCTGCTGATGAACGTGCCGCTGCAGGTCACCGCCGAACTCGGCAAGTGCAAGATGGCTGTTTCAGAGATTCTGAAGCTCGGCACGGGTTCGATCGTCGAACTCGACCGGTTGGCCGGTGGCCCCGTCGATCTGCTCGTTAACAGCAAACTCGTCGCGCGCGGCGAGGTCGTCGCGATCGACGATAATTTTGGCGTGCGCGTAACGGAGTTGATTCAAAAACCGGCGTAAAGCGCCGGAAACAGCCCGGCAACGTCCGCGCGATACGCTCGCGGCATGGACGCACTGCTGAGGATCGCAAATCACGCACACGCGACGCTTCCATTAGACGTGCTTGCAGCGCTCACGCTGCTTGCGGTCGCGCCGTTCATTCTGGTGATGTCCACGTCGTTCGTGCGGATCGTTGTGGTGCTTTCTCTCGTGCGCTCCGCCATCGGCGCCGCCGCCCTACCGCCGAACACGGTGCTCACCGGCCTCGCGCTCGTGCTCACGTTTGTGATAATGTCGCCGACGCTGACGCGTATTTCAAACGAAGCGGTGCAGCCCTATTCAAAAGGTGCGATAAGTCAATCGCAATTCGTCGATCGGGCGACGGGACCGTTGCGTGCGTTTATGCTGCGGCAAACGCGCGTTGCCGATATCGATTTGTTCGAGCGTATAGCGCAGCGCAAGCACGAGACAGCGCTGAACGTTCCACTTTTCGTGCTCATCCCGGCATTTGTCGTCGGCGAGCTGCGCGACGCGTTTGCCATCGGCTTCGCACTGTATCTGCCGTTCGTTGCGATCGATTTGGCCGTTGCATCGATCCTGATGGGCTTGGGCATGTTCATGCTGAGCCCGCCCGTCATCTCGCTGCCCGCGAAGTTACTGCTCTTCGTGATGGTTGACGGCTGGGCGCTGGTCTGCGGAGGCGTCGTGTCGAGTTTTCGATAACTCAGACGCATGCGGATCAGCCAGGCACTTGCGACGCAGCGGCCATTCTTCTCATTCGAATTCTTTCCGCCGCGCACGGATGAAGCGCAGCAGCACTTGCTGGAAACCGCGCGTACGCTTCGCGACCTTCGTCCGTCGTTCGTCTCCGTAACGTACGGCGCCGGGGGATCGACGCGGGCTCGTACCATCGAGGTCGCCAAGCAAATTCAAAACGACGTGGGCATCAACGTCATGGCGCACCTGACCTGCGTAGGCAGCACGCGCGCGGAGCTGCGAGGGGTGCTGAACGAGCTGGAAGCGGCCGGAATCGAAAACGTGCTCGCACTGCGTGGCGACCCGCCGAAGGACTCGGCCGTCTTCGAAACCGTGCCGGGCGGATTCGCGCATGCCAACGATCTCATCGCCATGGTGGAGCGCAACTATCACTTTTGCATCGGCGCAGCGTGTTATCCGGAGAAGCACATCGAAGCGGCGAGTTTCGACGACGACCTTTTCACCGTGAAGCGCAAAGTCGACGCGGGCGCGGAATTTCTGATAACGCAACTGTTTTTCGACAACGACAAATACTTTGCGTTTGTCGAGCGTGCGCGTTCCATCGGCATTACCGTGCCGATTCTGCCAGGTATCATGCCGATTACGAATTTCGAGCAAATTCAACGCTTCACCGCGATGTGCGGCGCCGCCATACCGCCGAAGCTTATCGCCGAATTGCAAGTCCGCCGCGACGAGCCGAAAGCAGTTGAAGAATTGGGCGTTGCCTATGCCACGCTGCAATGCACGGATCTGTTACGCCGAGGCGCGCCGGGCATTCACTTTTACACGCTCAATAAATCGCCGGCCACGCGTGCCATTGTGAGCGCCTTACTGGCCGCGACGGCTTGGCGTGCTTTCATAACGCATTAAATTCCACGGTAACAGGCCGGCAATAGATTTCCGTTAGGCTCGCTCCAATGAGCGCGTTTGACGGACTTTTGCGTGAGGCGTTGGTCGTGGCAGCGATTTTGTGTCTCCCGGTCCTGTTCGTTGCGACGCTTGTAGGCACCGCGGTTGCGGTCGTTCAGGCCGCGACACAAGTGCAGGAGCAGACACTTTCGCTGCTGCCTAAACTCATCGCCGTAGGAATTGCCGTTGCATTGTTCGGCGGATTCGGAATGCATCTATGCGCCGGACTCTTTACCGATGTACTCGCGCAGGTTCCGGCTCTCGTCGGCGAATGAGCGGCGCCGCACTGCTCGTCTTTGCGCGATGTGCCGGCTTCGTGTTTCGAGCTCCGGGATTCTCGCATCCGAGCGTTCCGCACACGGTACGCGCGGGACTCGCGCTCGTCTTAACGATCGCGATGACGCCGGTGATTCGTCGAACGCATACATTCGACGGGGTCGCCTTTGTCATTGCAGCGGCGACCGAAGCGGGAATCGGTGCCGCGATCGGTTTCGCCGCATCGATACTGTACGACGGTGCGTATGCCGGAGGCCGTGCGCTCGACGATTATGTGGGAATTCGCGGAAGCGTCCCGGGCGCTCAGATGTTCGCAGCGTCGGGCTTTGGACGCGTCTGGTCGCTCGTGTTTACGGCCGGATTTTTTTTACTCGGCGGATATCGCTTCGTGCTCTCTGCGTTCGCACGGAGTTTCGAGCGTTTGCCGCTGGGCTCGACGCCGTCGCTGCACGGGTTATACGCCTATGCGATTGCACTGCCGGCCGGCATCATCGAAGCGGCACTCCTCGTTTCCGGGCCGGCCATTGCCGTAGCGTTTGTCGGACAAGTCACGCTTGGAGCGCTCGCGCGCGTCATTCCGCGCTTCGCCGCGTTCACGCTTTCGTTCCCGATCGTTTTCGGGCTCGCGCTGGTTGCGACGCTCCTTGCGATACCGTTCCTGTTTGCCCAAAGCGCAATGCCGTGGATTCGCGTGCCGTTTTTGCAAACGCCGTAAGTGGCTGAAGAGAAGCAGTTCGAGCCGACGCAGTCGCGTGTCGATCGCGCGAAGCGCGAGGGCGACGTCGCGCGATCGCAAGAACTCGGGAACGTCGCGGCGTTCGCCGGGGCTCTGCTCGCCGCAGCCTGTATCGTGGCGCCATTAGGAAATGCGGCGCAAGCGATACTTTTTGATGCGGCGTCGGGGCGCAGCGCTTTGCCCGCGATGATGGGCGCCGCCGCGCTGATGCTCCTTCCCGCTGCCGCAGCGGCGTGTAGCGCAGCACTCTGCAGTATCCTTCAGAGCGGAGGTTTGCGTATAACCGCGATAACGCTGAAATTTGAGCGGCTTTCACCTCCTGAAAATCTGAAACGCATGTTTTCGCGCGAAGCGCTCGTTACGGTCGCGCGTGCCACGGCTGCGTTCGCGTGCGCAGGCGCGGCAATCGTCCCGGCGTTTCTCGGAATTTATTCAGCTGCGCTTCACGCCGGCGGCATTCCCGCTGTTGCGTACGCAGCTTGGTCCGGCTCGCTGCACGCGGCGGCGGTCGCGTGTGGGATCGGTGGAGCCTTTGCAGTGGCAGATTACGGCTTACAGATGCTGCGCTGGCGTAAACGCCTGCGCATGTCGCACGAGGAGATGAAGCGAGATCAAAAAGAGCACGACGGCGATCCGCTGGCGCGCAGCCGCAGGCGTGCGTTACACCGGCAGATATCGCGCGGATCGCTTCGCCGCGTAAAAGACGCGGCGTTCGTCATCACGAATCCCACGCATATCGCAATCGCGTTGGAGTATCGCCCGCCGGAAGTTGCGGTGCCGCGCGTCTTAGTGCGCGCTGCGGATGAAGGCGCGGCTCGCGTGCGCGAGCTCGCGGCGACGTATCGCATCCCGCTGGTCGAGAATGTGCACTTGGCTCGTCAACTCTACGCGACTACGGAGCCGGGGCAGTATATTCCGCACGAGACCTACATCGCGGTTGCGGAGATTGTAGCGGCTTTGCTATCTTCGACGCATGGAGCCGCGTGCAGTACTCCTGGCGGCAGGCAGCTCGAGCCGCATGGGCTCGCGTCAAAAACTGCTCGAGCCGTTTCGCGGCCGTCCGATGATCGAGTACGCCATTGACGCCGCTCATAACTGGAATCCGCTCATCATCGCAAGTGCAGCGGTCGCGCAGTATCTTCAAAACCGGTCCGGCATCGAGGTCCTCACAAATGACGCTCCGGAACGCGGAATGTCTCACTCACTGCGCCTCGCCGACGCTGCAATACCTCGCGATACTGCAATTATCGTATTGCTTGCGGATAAACCGCTCGTTACACGCGAACTCATCGCGCGCATCTGCGGCGTCGCGCAGAATGCGGATGTCGCTTATCCCGTGAACTCACGCGGCGAACCCGGACACCCGGTATTTTTTTCAGCGAAAGCTCGCGAAAAAATTCACACTCTTCCCGACGGCGACGGCATACGCGCGCTTCGCGACGACGCTTCCCTTACGCAACGCACCCTCCTTACGGACGATCCGGGCGCTTTCTTTGATGTTGATACGGCGGAGCAATTGTCATAATCGTCATGGTGAGGTATCGAACCACCCTGAGCAAAGCGTTCCGCGCCGCGGAACGCGCAGTCGAAGGGGCGAGCGCCCTTGTCATGGTGAGGTATCGAACCACCCTGAGCAAAGCGTTCCGCGTCCGCGGAACGCGCAGTCGAAGGGCGAGCGCACAGCGCTCGGACAACCACACAAGCCTCACACGCTCTTCGAGCGTGTCCCTTCGACTAGCGCATTTCGGCTACGCCAAAATGCTGCGCTCAGGGTCCTTCGATACCTCAGGATGACAAGGGCAAAGCAGCCGCATGTATTGGCCCCGTCAGCGTGTCGAGCGGCGCGCCGCAGCGCCCATTATGCGATGCGACGATGTGCGCAAGAATGCTGACCGCGGTTTCTCCGGTTGAGGCGCCACCGAGATCCAAACCCGCGGGTCCATGTATGCGTGCGAGCTGCTCGTCGCTAAATCCGAGCGCCCGTAACGATTCCCGCCGCGCCGCTTGAGAGCGACGGCTGCCGAGCAGCGCGATGTACGGCGCGTTTGATTGCAGCGCGCAGCTCAATGCGGGCACGTCAAACTTCGGATCGTGCGATAACACGACGAGTGCGGTTTTCTCCGAGAGCACGCGTGGAAGATACGAGTCGGGCCACTCGAGCACGAGTGCATCTGCGTTGGGAATGCGTGCGTTCGTTGCAAACGCGGGGCGCGGATCGACCACGGTGACGAAATAATCCAAAGGACGCGCCATCTGCGCGATATCTTGCGCAAGAGTGGTTGCTCCGACGAGAATTAACTGCCGCTTTGCGGGAATGTCGATGCGATACTCGCGGATTTGCAATACGACGTCCTCGTTGCCGGCTGCAATTGCCGACGCCGTCTGCGCGAACTCGCTCTCCGGACGCCATATCGCGACACGCAACGCACCGCCGCATCCCGAACTGCCCGAGATTTCATCTTCCGGTTCCAAATTGATACTCAAGGTGCGAAATTCGCCGTTCGCGAGCGTTTTCAAACATGCCTCAACGATCTCACCCTCGTAACAGCCCGCCCCGATATTTCCGGAGATGCGTCCTTGCGAATCCACGGCAACCGTAGTTCCGAGGGGCGCGGGCGAGCTGTTGCGCGTTTCGACGAGCGTACCGAGCGCCACGGGCACTCCACGCCTTACCAAGCTGGCTACAACGTCGAAGACGTGACGCATGGGTTTACCTCCGCAGCCGCAACGCAGCAGCCGGAATGCTGTGCGTTTTGTTAGCGTCGAGCAGCGTGCGGATGTACGGCAATGCCGTTTTCATCGCCCGTGCCGAAGGCTGGAATCCCGGGCTGCCCGCGTGCGGATTTAACCAAATGATGCCTGCCGATCGGCGATCGATGTTCCGCAGCGGGCGTTGCAACTTCGCGCCGGCATCTTCGTCGAAACCGTCGCTTGCAATGATGACCAGCGTATCGGCATCGAGACGCGAGCCAAATCTTGCCTCGAACTCTTCGAGCGCCGCACTGATTCGCGTTCCTCCGCCCCACGCTTCGCCGAAATCGGGCAGCCGCTCGTTATGACGCAAGTGCCGGAGCTCGCGCGTAACTTCACGTAAAGCAGTCGAAAACGCGAAGACGCGTACGCGAGCTGAGCGCCTCGTCAGCGCATAGGCGAATTGCAGCAGCGCTGCCGCGTTGCTCGACATCGAGCGGCTGGCATCGAGAATAAAAACGATGCGCGGATTCCGCAACGGATGACCCAGTGTTCGAATATGCGCCGGGTCGCCGCCGGTATGCAAACTGGAGCGCAGCGTACCGCGGAAATCAAAGCGCGGTCCGTCGATATGCGGCTTCCAGCGGCGCGAACGTCCGAGACGCAACGCTGCCAAAACCTTTCCGGCAGTTCTCAATGTATCGCCTAACCCTTGATGCGACACAGCGGCGTCGGAAGCCGCTCGAGATGCAATTGCGCTGTAGCGAGCGGCGAGTATTGTGGACGTGTTCGATTCAGATTCGCCGGTTTGAGGGTGCGCATTTCGAATAGAGCCATTCGCAAGTGCCTCTTCGTGAATTGCACCTCGCATCCGAGGCGTGCGCCGGATGTCCGCGCCAAAAAATCTCTCAAACGCCGCATCGAAGCGCGCCAGTTGCTCGGGCGAACTGCAGAGAGAAAGGCGCAGCGCGTACCGGACGCGTTCGCGATCGGAGACGCGCACTGTTTCGAGTGCAAGCAAAGCTTCGTGCGCACGGTCCTGACCTACATCGATATCATATTCCGTGCGGAGCAGCCGGCAAAACGCAAGTATGGACTCCGTGAGATCAGCCATGGTGCGCCTGCACCGACCCCAAGCCGTAATCGCCCGGCGTGACGGGTTCGGCAGTGCTGCGCAAGGAGCGAAGGAGTTCCCAATCTTCCTGCACTTTTAAAAAACATCCTAACGTCTGTTCGATCGTGCGTTCGTCCAACGCATCACGATGCAACCGTACCAACGCGGCAGCCCAATCTAAACTTTCCGCAATGCCGGGGACCTTTTGAAACGGCTGCGCGCGCAGATATTCCATGAACTCAACGATCTGCGCGCCGAGACGCTCGTTGATGCCGGGAAGGCGCGCATGCAGAATCTGCAGTTCCTCTTCCCGCGACGGGTAGCCGATCCAAAGATAGAGGCAGCGCCGCCGCAGCGCGTCCGACAGATCGCGCGAACGGTTTGAGGTCAGAATGACTACGGGACGCGCTTTTGCACGAATGGTGCCGATCTCGGGAATCGTCACTTGAAATTCGCCGAGCAGCTCTAAGAGGAACGCCTCAAAGGCTTCGTCGGCGCGATCGATCTCGTCGATCAACAAAACCGGAGCGCGTTCTTGCTCGATCGCCTCGAGCAAAGGGCGCCGCAACAGAAACTCCTCGCCGAAGATCTGCGCCTCGCGGCTTTGCATCGGCACTTCCTGTTGTTCCATCAACCGGATGCGCAGCAACTGCTTTGGATAGTTCCACTCGTACAGTGCGCTCGCAACGTCAAGCCCTTCGTAGCACTGCAGCCGGATGAGACGCGTATCGAGAACGCGTGCGAGCACGTTCGCCGCATCGGTTTTCCCTACGCCCGCGGGGCCTTCTACGAGAAGCGGCTTTTCCAATGCGAGCATGAGTTCGATGGCAACGCAAAACTCCTCGCCGGCAATATATCCCTGCTGTTTAAAGCGATTTCGAAGCTGCTCCGACATATGTTTCGGGCTCGGATGCGAAGGCGCTGCTGCAATGCGATCCGCAGAAATAGTAGGTATTTCCATTGAAGACGGCACGATCCAAGGCCGCGGCAACCTCCAAGCTCATTCCGCACACCGGATCGACTGCGACGGTCGGAGCCATTGTCGGCGCTTGCCGTTCCGCGATCACTTCCGCGAAAATGGAGATCGCGACATCACTCGGCCGCTGCGCGCCGATCGCGATGCCGGCGGGATAGTGCACGCGCTCGAGATCCGCTACCGAAACGCGCTGCTTTGCAAGCGCTTCGAGAACGCTACGGCCGCGCTGGCGGCTCGCGACCAGTGCGGTATACCCGATGCGGTGTTTCAAAAATGCGGTTAATGCGGCTTCGTCGTAATTCCCGTGGCTGATCGCGATAGCCGCGCTAGCATGACGAATACCCGCGTCCAGCCCGCGAAGATACTCATCGAGATCCGCGATATCCATTACAAGGACGCCCTGACTCGTTCGAGCCTCAAGGAGTTCGTCCGCGTGCACGAAGCGCACGACGGTGAAGTCCAGCTTCGGCGCAATTTCTGCGAGCGCATGCGCGATTGGCGTAAGGCCTGCGATCAAAAAATACGGACGGGGTAATTCCGGCTCGATATACACGTCAATCGCTCCTTCCGATGCGCATGACATCGGATCGATGCTCAGCAGTCGCGGTTCGCCCGTTTCGAGCGCTTCCAGAGCGGCTCTCCGTACGGTTTCGCGCGAGCATGCACCGCCGATAAATCCGTCCATGCGTCCGTCTGCGTGCACGATCGCGCGATCCCCGACATGCGCACTCGCCGGGGATCTGCGGCGAACGACAATCGCGAGAGCGTATGCGTGCTTCATGTCACGCGGGCGTGCCGGTCATACGCGCCTTCACGTTCGCGAACGTCGTTGAAATGACGCGCTGCGCTTGCGCGTCTAAGACGCGGCCACCGACGGTTGCAACCGGCCCGCGCATCGTCGCGTCTCCTTGCCAATTCAGGGTCGTGTTGTGGTCATCGCCTGTAACGTCGGCACCGGCAACCAAATCGACGACACTGCCGAACCCGCCGCCGGAGATCTTCATATCCATGTGCTGCTCGCCGGCCTGCGGTAAAAGCGCGATTTTGAATTTGAACTTTCCTCGCACCGGTCCAACGGCAACTTGTACCGTGGCATCAAACGTGTGCTCGTCGTGTACGTCGACTTCGAGCACGTCGGGCAAACACGACGCGATGTTGCGCGGGTCGTTGATGAAACGCCAAACATCGGCTTTCGGCGCCGGAATGCTTTCCTGTCCGCTCCAGTGCAGATTCATCGACGCGCCTCCCGGATCGCGCTCCACACTTTTTCGCGCGTCATCGGCATGTCGATATGCGTTACTCCGAGCGGTGCGAGCGCATCAACCACTGCGTTAACGAACGCTTGCGGAGAACCGACGTTCGAACTCTCGCCCACGCCTTTTGCTCCCAGCGGATGATGCGGGCTCGGCGTTACCGTGCGATCCGTTTCCCACGCCGGCGATTCTAGCGCAGTCGGAACGAGATAATCGGTGAAGTTCGTGTTGAGGTTGTTGCCTGATTCGTCGTACCGGATCTCTTGCATAAAGGCAATCGCGAAACCCTCGGTCAGCCCGCCGTGCGTTTGTCCCTCTACGATCATCGGGTTGATGACATTCCCGCAATCGTCCACTGCGAGAAAACGCCGTACGTGCACGACGCCGGTCTCCGGATCGACGTCGACTACTGCGACGTACGCACCATTCGGGAACGTCATATTCGGCGGATCGTAATAGTACGACGCCTCAAGTCCAGGTTCGAGGCCTTCGGGAAGGTTGGTGTACGCAGCGAAGGCGACGTCTTTCATCGTCACGGATTTTGCCGGCACACCTTTTAGCGAGAATTTGTAGTCCTTCCATTCGACGTCGTCTTCAGCCGCTTCCAAGAGATGCGCGGCGATCTTGCGTGCCTTCTCGCGAATGCGGCGCGACGCCATCGCGATCGCAGCGCCGGCGACGGGCGTGCTTCGGCTCGCATATGTTCCAAGACCATAAGGCGCGGTATCGGTATCGCCTTCTTCGACGAGAAGATCTTGCGGATTCAAACCGAGCTCTTCGCCGGCGATCTGTGCCCACGTCGTCTCGTGACCTTGTCCTTGATGGCGTGTGCCCGCTCGAATGATGCCCGAGCCTGTCGGATGGATGCGAATCTCGGCGCTATCGAACATCTTGAGCCCCAGAATGTCGAAATGCTTTCCTGGACCTGCGCCGACCACTTCGGTAAACGTCGAAATACCGATGCCCATGTACTCGCCGCGCGAACGGCGTTCCGCCTGTTCCTTTCGCAACTGCACATAGCCGATTTTATCGAGCGCTTTGCGCATTGTCGTCTCGTAGTCGCCGCTATCGTAGACGAAACCGAGCTGCGTTGCGTACGGGAAGCGCTCTTTCGGAACGAAGTTGAGAGAGCGCAATTCGGCCGGATCCATCCGAAGGGCACGTGCGAGCACGTCCATGCCGCGTTCGATTGCGTATGCGGCTTCGGTAACGCGGAACGAACAGCGGTACGCGATGCCCCCCGGCGCTTTGTTTGTAAAAAACGCGTCGACTTCCGCAAATGCGGTTGGAAAGACGTACGAGCCCGTAACAATGCCGAACATCCCTGCGGGATACTTGCGAGGATCCGCGGCAGCGTCGAATGCGCCGTGATCGGCGATCGTCGAGACTTTCAGCGCCGTCAACTTTCCTTTTGCCGTAGCACCGATTTCGACGTCCATATGATAATCGCGCGCGAATCCCGTCGTCGTGAGATTTTCCGTGCGCGTCTCCACCCACTTGACGGGCACGCCAAGGATCACCGATGCAACGGTAGCAACAACGTAGCCGGGATATACCGGAACCTTGTTGCCGAATCCGCCTCCGACGTCGGGCGAAATTATGTGAATCTTGTCTTCGGGAATTCCGGTGACGAGAGAAAACGCGGTGCGATGCACGTGCGGTGCCTGTGAGGTGAGATAGACCGTCAAACGTCCTGTGGCGCGATTCATATCGGCTAGTGCGCCGCACGGTTCGAGCGGTGCGGGATGGCATCGCGGAAAGACCATGTGCTGACGGATGTGCACTTCCGAGGCGTTCAGTGCTGCATCGGTCTCTTGGTGTTTGCCGACTTCCCAATGATAGATATGGTTCGTCTTCTCTTCGCGGTCGTCGCGTACGAGAATCGTATCACGCCGTGCTTCATACGGGTCGACCACGGGATCGAGCGGTTCGTACTCGACGTCGACGAGCTCGGCTCCGTCCATAGCCGTTTCGCGCGACTCGGCAATAACGCCGGCGACCTCTTGGAATTGGTAGAGCACTTTCCCGAACGCGAGCACCATTTGTTTGTCGAATCCGTGGAACGTCGGCAGCCACTCGAGATTCGCCGCCTGCAGATCTTCGCCGGTGATCACCGCTTTAACGCCGGGCGAGGCGAGCGCTGCCGTTTTGTCGATCTTTTTGATGCGGGCATGCGGATATGGGCTGTGCACGATGGAGAGGTACAGCATTCCGGGAAGCACGATATCGTCTAAGAAATGTCCCTTGCCGCGTATCAACCGCGGATCTTCTTTGCGCTTCATCGAGACGCCGATGCATGCGGTCATGAGCTCACCTCCGCCGGTGCGCGTTCCGGCACGGCCGGCGCCGGTTCGACGGCGGCAATCTCGCGCGCAGCTTGCTGAACCGCTTTGACGATGTTGTTGTAACCGGTGCAGCGGCAGAGATTTCCTGAGATGCCTTCGCGAATCTCTCGTTCGCTTGGATTGTGATTGTGCTGCAGCAGCGCAAACGACGTCATGAGCATACCGGGCGTACAGTAGCCGCAGTGCAGGCCGTGATTGTCGGAAAACGCTTGCTGAAGCGGATGCAGCTTCCCATCGCGCTCCAAGCCTTCAACGGTTGTGATCTCGTGGCCATCCGCCATGACGGCGAACATCGTGCACGATTTGACCGCGCGATCGCCGTCGACCACAACGGTGCAGCAGCCGCAATGCGAAGAATCGCAGCCTACATGCGTTCCAGTCAGTCCGAGATCTTCGCGAAGAAAGTACGCGAGCAATTTGCGCGGTTCGACGTCGCGTTCGTAGCGCGTGCCGTTAACCGTGACCGTAATGTTCATGATGCTTGCAGACCTCCGGCGCCAAGGCGTTCGAGCGTTTTGCGAAGCGCGCGCCCAACGAGCACTGCGGCCATCTCGCGCTTATAGTCGACCGAACCGCGATTGTCGCCGGCGGGATCCGCTGCTTGGCGCGCCAGGTCCATCGCTGCGAGGATCGTCCCGGTCGTAGGAACGGCGCCGGCGAAAAGCCGTTCCGCTTCAGCGACGCGCGCTGCATGTGCCGTAACTGCGCCGATCGCAATCCCGGCCGTCGCAACGGACCCGTCCGGCGCAAGCGTCAGCTGGACGCCCGCACACGCGGTTGCGAAGTCGCCGACCTTGCGTTCGAGTTTCACGTATGCGCCGGATGTGCGTTCGGGCGGAATTGGGAAGCGAACCTCAACGGCCATTTCGCCTTCTTGCAGCGCCGTTGTGTACGAATCCACGATAAAGTCGTCGATCTCGATAATGCGCTCGCCGCGTTTGGATCGCACGACGACTTGAGCGCGAGCTGCTAAAGCGACAACGGGCCAATCGCCCGCGGGATCGTTGTGGCACAAACTGCCGACGACGGTGCCGCTTTGGCGAACGACAGGATCCGCGATGACCGGAGCGGCATCGGCCAAGAGAGCGAAGCGTGATTGTACCATCGGCGAGCGCTCTACCTTAGAATCCCGGACCATCGCGCCGATTCGTAATGCACCGTCGCGCTCGTCGATGTAATCTAGCGTTTCGATGGCGTTGATATCGATCACGACCTGGGGGCGCGCGAGGCGGTACTTCATCGCCGGAATGAGGCTCTGCCCCCCGGCTAAGACGCGGCCGTCCGCAGCGTAGCGAGCGAGTGCTTCCAAAGCTTCGTCTTCGGTATGAGGACGAATATACGTAAACTGTGCGGGAAACACGAAGTGCCTCCTTCACGAAAATGCGCATCAAATTGTAGCACCTGCTCTGAGAACGTTTTGAGAATGGCAACGCTGCGGCAATATCGTTGCGCGACGCTTCGTAGGCATGAATCGCGTCCCAACGTACGTTTTTGCCGCACTGCTGCTGTGCATCGTCGCGATCTTGA